>CANNNV010000070.1 GCA_947506155.1 Methylococcaceae bacterium | reverse complement strand
TTTGTTCTGTGGTTGGGTCGAGCTTGATAGATATTGTCCTTTTCATATATGATTATTATAGGACAGAAACAATGCAAAATCAAGGTCAAAAGCACACCATTCCTCCCCGCCCTGAAGGGCGGGGTCTCCTGGAGCTTTTCTGATGAATAAAAACTGCCTGATAGCCAGCTTGGTAAGTATTTTAATACCTTTTACGATAGTGGCGGCAGCTGAAACACTGGATGACGCCTGGAATAACGCGCTTAATAATAATCACCAAATCAAATCAGCAAAGGCCGACACCAACGCCTCCGAACAACAACTGCATTCGGCGGAGGGGCAACGCTTACCTGACCTTAACCTGAGCAGCGGCTACACTCAGTTTAGCGAAACACCGGCAGCAAAGACCCAAATAGCGGGGCAGTCGGCTCAATTCAGCACATCTCAGCAGGGAAGCCTTAAAGCTCAGGCGATAGCCTCGGTACCCATTTTTACCAGCGGGCGCATCAGTCACAATATTGATGCCGCCAAAGCCTCGCTGCTGGCGGTTCAAGCCAATGAAATCACCTCAGCTTTAAATATAAAAATGCAGGTCGCCGACGCCTATGTCACGGTTTTACGCATGGAAAGCAACGTGCAAGTAGCTCAAGGCCATGTCGATAGCCTGACAGCACATATCAAGGATGTAAACAATCTGTTTGATCAAGGCATGGTCGCACGCAATGACGTATTAGCAGCCAATGTGGAGCTGATTAATGCCCAGCAACTGGTGGTACAGGCAAACAATCAACTCGATATTAGTCGGGCGCGCTATAACCAGATACTGGATCGAAATCTTACTGATACTGTTAGTCTGGCTCATCACTTCCCCGAGATCCCACCGGGAACTTTAAACGAACTAAGCAGCAATGCGTTAAAACAGCGGTCGGAATTGATCACAATGACCCAGCACATAGAGTCCTTAGGCCAACAAGCGCAGAGTGTAAAATCTGGGTTGTTACCTCAGGTTGCGGTCAATGCCGGCTATCAATACCAGGAGAATCGTTATCAAGCTTTTCAAGGCCTATGGATGGCTAATGTTGGCGTGGACTGGAAACTATTTGATGGCAGTTCAGGCCATCGTAGTGATGCGATGACTGGACAAGCTATTTCCCTAAAGGAGCAGCGTGATGACTTATCCAGCATGATTGGCTTGCAGGTACGCCAAGCCTGGCTGGATATTCAAGAGACGCAAAAACGTATCACAGTGACTCAGCAAGCCATAGGTCAAGCCGACGAAAACTTAAAAGTGACCACCGACCGTTATCAGCAAGGTTTATCAACCAATACTGAGGTACTTAAGGCTGAAGACTTACGTATCACCATCCAAGGTAATTTTAACAATGCTAAACTGGATGCCGCATTAGCTGTCGTGCATTTACGGCATGCAGTCGGTATTCTGTAGCACGCCTAGCTTTTTCAAGCGGTAGTGCAATGATCTGAACGACAGCCCCAGCTGTTTGGCTGCAGCTGTTTTATCCCCGTTATTTTCTTTCAGCGCTGCGGTAATAACTTTTCGTTCAATTTTTTCCAAGTGATCTTCCAAGGTATCTAAGGCCAAGTCGTATTCCAGCGTTTTGGCAGCATAGTCAGTCTCTATCGGTAGGTTTAAGTCCTCACACTCTATACAGTTACCATCGTACAGTGCCAAGGCTCTTTCCAGAATATTTTCAAGCTCTCGCACATTACCGGGAAAAGAATAGCGTTTTAATGCGGCTAAAGCGGGTGCTGATAAAGTCGGCTTAACCTGCTTATTGGGATCTGTGAGCTTGACTAAAATATGATCGGTAAGATCAGGAATGTCGCCTAGTCGTTCACGCAAGGGTGGAACATGAAGATCAATGACATTAATCCGATAATATAAATCATGTCTGAAACTGCCGTCCTTAACCATGTCACTAAGGTTTTTATGAGTGGCGCTAAGCAACCGAATATCGACTAATATTTCCTGCTGATCTCCGATCGGACGAATTTTTTTTTCCTGTATGGCTCGTAATAATTTAACTTGCAAAGATAGCGGTAAATCGGCGACTTCATCAAGAAATAAAGTACCGCCTTCTGCAGCCTGAAATAAACCTTTTTTATCACTGACAGCACCGGTAAAACTGCCTTTTTTATAGCCGAAAAATTCACTTTCCATTAGCTCATGTGGAATAGCGCCACAATTAATCGCGACAAAAGCATGATCGCTACGAGAGCTGTGCTGATGAATCAATCTGGCGACCAACTCTTTGCCTGTACCTGACTCCCCACTGATATAAACCGGTGCCTGACTCCGGGCAAGTTTATTTATTTTTGCCCTAATCTCCTGCATAACTAAAGAATCACCCAGTAAGATATGCCGACTTCGCCGGTCTTTAATAGAACTTGCCTCGGAAATTTTTAGTGCATTATTGATCAATACCCTAAGTCCCGATAAATCTACCGGTTTGGACACAAAATCGAAGGCACCTTTTTTCATCGCTAGAATTGCCGACTCCATGTTGCCATGTGCAGTAATCACGGCAACCGGTATTGGCTTAGGCAATGCCTGTATAAAATCAACTAGCTCTAAACCGTTACCGTCAGGTAGTCTCATATCGGTCAGGCAAAGATCAAAAGACTGTTGTTGCAAGAATCTCCGGGCTGCCGCGATATTTTCAGCGCGACAGGTGTCAATAGCCATCCTGTTTAGAGTGATTTCAAGTAACTCAAGGATATCGGGCTCATCGTCGACAATCAATGCCAATGGTTTTCTCATAAATCAATCAGGGACTGTTCCGCACTCAATAATAATAGCCGAAAACAGCTTCTGTTATCATCGGTTAAGTAATAACTCAATTTTGCTTGGTTTAATTCGGCCAATTCTCTTGAAATATACAGCCCTAATCCTGTGCCATTGGATGAAGTAGTAAAAAAAGGCTCAAATAAATGGCACTGATGTTCGCGACTGATGCCGATGCCGTTATCAATAACTTCTATGCAAGGAGCATGGAGTAGTTCAAGCGTGCGAAAAATAATGCCCCCAGCTTCAGGACTTCCATATTTCAGCGCATTTCGACACAAATTATCCATAATCTGCCTTAAATGACCGGCATCCATCAACGCAGTTAAAGACTCATCAGGACATAAGAATGTAAATACGTCCGTAGTAACGGCATGCTCAATGATGAAATTTTTCAGGTAATTGTCCAACCACGGCTTTAGATGAATTTTTTCCCGCCTTGAATCGGCTCTTCTGGACAACTGTAAAATATCTTCAATAATATCGTTGACTCGAACCGAATGAGTTCGAATAATTTCTGTCAAGCGCTGATCCTGGCTAGATAACAATGGATTTTCAAAGAGTAATTGTCCTGCGTGACTAATAGCGCCTAACGGGTTGCGTATTTCGTGAGCAATACTGGCAGTAAGTCGGCCTAGTGATGCCAACTTGCTTTGCTGAACTTGCTGATTATACAGCGCAATATCTTCGAGAATAATCATATACAAAAATTCATGTCCAGTGGGCAGTGGCAAAAATCGGCTATGAATTTCGAATTGATTGGGCAATTGCAGCAGGACAAAATTTTGTTCCGGATCGGTTAACCAAATTTGAAATGCCTGCGACAAATAGCCTGAAATATCGCCCAGTTTGGTCGGCAAGGTCGATAAGCTCACCAGTTTTAATGCAGCTTCATTAGCCATCTGTATCACCTGCTGCTTGTTGGCAATAATGATGCCTGATTGCAAATGCTGGATAATATATTTGTTTAGATCTTCCAATTTAGTGATGGTTTGTTGCTGCCGGTCGGCGAGTTGAAAAATTTGCTCACTACGCTTTGCAAGAACATAGGATAACAAAGCAATAGTAAAAAATGAAGCGCCTAACATGCCAGCATTCGCATAAGAATTTGACTCAAAACTGTCCGTGTAATCAGCAAAAACTTGTTCAGCCAATACTGACAGACTGGCCAACGCAGCAAAAAACATCGCGCAGCGTCCACCAATCAATAATCCGCCGGAGGCGATTGAAACAGCCAGCAAAGTACCTATACCGCTGTTAATTCCGCCCGAGGCATGCATGATTAAGGTGAGTATCAGTATGTCAGTAAGAATCAGTAGTTGCGCTTGCGTGGCGTAAGGGGTTAATCGCCAGGATATGCAAATGCCGGATAATAGCGAAAGAATTAAATAGCTCTGGCTGCTGTAGATGAACAACTTACTGTCATAAGTTCCGAGTAATGTAGGGCCTGTATCACTGTAAAAGAATGTGACAAATAAGCCAGCTAGGATAAGTCGGTAAATTAAAAAGACTTTCAATAATAACCAGGCTTGCTGGGCGGGAATACCGTAGCCTTTGGATAAAGGGCAAGGGAAAATAGTCTCGGTGATATTCGTCGGCATGTTTGTTTTAGAATGGCGTTTTGCAGGGACTTGGTTAAAATGCTCAGTAAAGTCTGTTAATCGTAGCACCAGTTGTGATCTGTGTTTGAAAAATACCCGCCGGATGTTGCCGGTCAATCGAGGAGTCGTAAATGAATATCCATGAATATCAGGCTAAACAGCTGTTTTTACATTACGCAATACCTGTGCCGGCTGGAAAGCAAGTAACAACGCCGGAAAGCGCCGAACAGGTAGCTAAAGAACTGGGTGGTGACGGTTGGGTAGTTAAGGCCCAGGTTCATGCCGGTGGCCGAGGCAAAGTCGGCGGCGTAAAGCTGGCCAAAAGTCTGGCTGAAGTCGTCGAGTTTAGCAAGGGTATGTTGGGTAAACGGTTGGTAACCAACCAGACTGGAACTGAAGGCTTGCCGATCAATTCCTTGCTGATCGAAAAAATTTACCCGATTAAGCGCGAGTTATACCTGAGCATCCTGGTTGATCGCGGAACCGAGCGCATTATTTTTATCGCCTCAGCAGCGGGCGGCATGGATATAGAAACAGTTGCCCATGATATTCCTGAACAGATTCTCTCGGTGCCGGTGCATCCGGCCGCTGGCTTACAAGGCTATCAATGCCGAAAAGTCGCCTATGCCTTGGGTCTAAAAGGCCAGCAGATCAAAGCACTGGAAAAAATAATGCACGGCCTGTACAAGCTGTTTCTGGCCAAAGATGCTAGCCAGATTGAAATTAATCCGTTGATAGAAACCGACAGCGGCGAGTTGATGGCGCTGGATGCCAAGATCAATTTCGATGATAACGCGGTAGCCTTGCATCCCGAGATTCTGGCGATGAAAGATGCCGAGCAGGAAGATGAAAAAGAAAACAAGGCTGAGCAATTCGGACTGAATTACATCACGCTGGCAGGCAATATCGGCTGCATGGTCAACGGTGCCGGACTGGCGATGGCGACTATGGATTTGGTTAAGCTAAAGGGTGGGCAACCGGCCAACTTCCTTGATGTTGGCGGCGGTACCAGTATTGAAAAAGTCTGCGAGGCATTCAAGCTGATCTTGTCAGATAACAGTGTGAAAGCTGTCTTGGTGAATATCTTCGGCGGCATTGTCCAGTGCGATATTATCGCAGCGGGAATCTTAGCCGCTGTCGAGCAGATTCATGTTACGGTGCCGGTAGTGGTGCGGCTGGAAGGCACCAACGCTGAACAGGGCAGAGCCTTGTTGAGCAGTGCTGGTTTAAATAGAGGACTTAATCTTTACGCAGCCGATGATCTGGCATACGCCGCAGAACAAGTCGTAGCATTGGCGGAGGCCGCAGCATGAGCATTTTGATTAATAAAGACACTAAGGTGATTTGTCAGGGTTTTACCGGCAAACAGGGCACTTTTCATTCCCAGCAAGCGCTGGACTATGGCACCCGACTGGTCGGCGGAGTAACTCCGGAACGCGGCGGTGAGAACCATTTGGGTTTGCCGGTATTCAACACCGTACAGGATGCAGTTAACGCTACCTCTGCCAGTGCCAGCGTAATTTATGTGCCGCCTTTTTACGCCGCTGACGCGATACTGGAAGCGGTCGATGCCGGAATCAAACTGATTGTCTGCATTACCGAAGGCATACCGATTTTGCAAATGCTGAAAGTTAAGGCGGCGATGGCAGGTACGGGGGCATTGTTAATCGGGCCTAACTGTCCTGGCATCATCACTCCGGGCGAGTGCAAAATCGGCATAATGCCGGGGCACATTCATTTACCTGGCTCCATAGGTATCGTGTCGCGTTCAGGTACTTTAACCTATGAATCCGTACATCAAACCACCGCAGAAGGGCTGGGACAAAGCACCTGTGTTGGCATCGGCGGAGATCCCATACACGGCATGAATTTCATCGATGTGCTCAGCCGCTTTCAGGCCGATGAGCAAACCCAAGGCATCGTCATGGTCGGTGAAATTGGCGGAGGCGAAGAAGAGGAAGCTGCCGAATATATTAAAGCCTATGTCACCAAACCGGTGGTAGCTTATATTGCCGGACTTACCGCGCCTGCCGGAAAGCGCATGGGTCATGCCGGTGCCATTGTGACCGGGGGCAAAGGCACTGCGGAAGGCAAAGTCGCCGCACTTAAAGCGGCTAGTATCGAAGTGGTCAGTTCGCCTACCGATATTGGCCTGGCAATGAAGCGGTGTTTTAACGCATAAGATTGCTTATTTAAAGTCAACTAAAAAGCCGAAAATAAAGCCACATGGTGGTGGCGTTTTCGGCCCCAATTGCCAATTACTTTAGTTTTCACCAGATGCTTTTAAAAATAGCCCTAGCCCAAACCAACTTCCTGGTCGGCGACATCGCCGCCAATATCGACACCATGGTCAAAGCCGCGATCCATGCCCGTGATGACTTGGGCGCAGAGTTAATCGTGTTTCCTGAACTGACAGTTACCGGCTACCCGGCAGAAGACCTGTTGTTTCGCGCCGATTTTATTACCGAAGCCAATAATGCGCTGTATCAACTGGCCGATCGCGTCGACGGTATTGCGCTGGTAGTCGGTTTTCCTGAACGCGATGGCGATAAGCTTTACAACAGCGCGGCGGTGTTGCATCAGGGTGCAATAATTGCCTGTTATCGCAAGCGGGCTTTGCCCAATTACGGCGTGTTTGACGAGCAACGTTATTTTACGGCGGGCACATCGCCTTGCGTATTTGAGTTCAACGGTTTGTTTATCGGCCTGACTATTTGTGAAGATGTCTGGAAACATGGCATTATTGAAGATAATCAACTAGCCGGTGCTGAATTGCTACTAACGCTTAATGCCTCGCCGTTCAATTCAGGAAAAATCTATCAACGCGAAGCCATTATTTGCAGCCAAGTTAAAGCGGCACAGATTCCACTGGTTTATGTCAATCAGGTCGGTGGTCAGGATGAACTGATTTTTGACGGCGCATCTTTTGTCGTCGATGCAGACGGGGAAATAGTTTTTCGTGCCGAGGAATTTAAAGAGCAAATCAGCGTGGTCGAGTTTAAAGGTGGACAGCCCATCAAAACCAGCTGCACGCCTTTGTATAACGAAATCTCCAGCGAGTATCAGGCGCTGGTGCTGGGCATTAAGGATTATGTGCGTAAAAATGGTTTTCAGGGCGCGCTATTGGGTTTATCCGGCGGCATTGATTCAGCGCTGGTCCTGGCTTTAGCCGTCGATGCCTTGGGCGCCGATAAAGTCGAAGCAGTATTGCTGCCGTCACGCTATACCCAGGACATGAGTAACGAGGATGCAATACTGGAAGCTGAGCTTTTAGGCGTGCAATACCATACGATTCCGATAGAGCCTGCAGTACATGCATTCACCGGCATGCTGGCCGATATTTTTGCTGGCGCAAAAAAAGATGCGACCGAAGAAAACATACAGGCGCGTTGCCGGGGTGTGGTGTTAATGGCGTTATCCAACAAACAGGGGAAATTACTGCTAACCACCGGCAATAAAAGCGAAATGAGCGTTGGTTACGCGACCTTGTATGGCGATATGTCCGGCGGTTTTGCGCCGATCAAGGATGTGCCCAAGTTGCTGGTTTATCAACTGGCATGCTATCGCAATTCCTTATCCCCGGTGATACCGGAACGGGTGATTACTCGCCCACCCTCGGCTGAACTAGCGCCAGACCAGATTGATGCGGATTCACTGCCGCCTTACGACATACTGGATCCGATACTGGAACGTTATATTGAAAAAGATCAGTCTTTTGATCAAATCATTGCCGCCGGATTCAGGCGTGAAGATGTCGTTCGGGCCATCAGTCTGGTTGATCGGAATGAATATAAACGCAGACAATCTCCCCCAGGCATCAGGATTACGTCCAGGGCCTTTGGTCGTGATCGGCGTTATCCGATAACTTCCGGGTATAAGGGTAGTAAAGGTTAAGGGCGAAATAATGACAGAAACGGATTACATTTTCTCAATTCGGCTCTCTGTAATACAATGGGAAAGTTTACTACCGTTTGTTTCGATCACCTGATGTTCCTGCCGGCGGCTTATAAAAACAACCTGGCTCACTGAATGTATCAATGAGCCGTCAGTATTTAATAATTAAAAAAAGGTCTATTTATGTGTTGGAGTGGTGAAGCGTCCGGTGTTTTAGCCGTCGCAGGTTTGAGTACCGCAGCCTATGTTGCGATTAAACAAGGTGAGTCCAAGGAACTTTGGATTCCCTTAACTTATTTTGCCTTAATGGAATTATTGCAGGCGGCAACTTACGTGTATATCGATTTATGTGACAACCCGAGCAATCAAATACTGACGCTGTTAGGTTACTTGCATGTTGCGTTTCAACCGTTTTTTGTCAACATGGTCGCGATGTATTTCATCCCGGAAAGCGTCAAACTAAAAATTCGCACGACGGTCTATACCATTTGTGCCATCGGTACGCTTGCGATGCTGATCAAGATGTATCCTTTCATCTGGGCCGGATCCTGCCATATTGGCACAGAAGGCTTTTGTGGACCGAGTGTCTGCTCCACGTCGGGTTCCTGGCATATCGCCTGGCAAATGCCCTTGAATGGTCTGATGTCCGATCCGGTCGGCTGGCTGTTTGGCTTTAATTGGGGTTTGCATGCTTTTACTTATATTCTGGTCGCCTTTTATATGCCGCTGATGTACGGTTCGTGGCGTTTCGTGGGTTTTCATTATTTAATTGGCCCGTTTATTTCCGATATTACCACCACCGATCCCAACGAATATGCGGCAGTTTGGTGTCTGTTTTCTATCGCTTTATGCGTATCGGTTATTAAATCGCCGATCAGAAAACATCTGCATGTTAAAACCTGGCCATTTTATAAAAAGTATATTGGCGATGCGCTGTAACCTAAGTCGTATTAAGATGTCTGTTTTTTACCAACGACACGTTATCGACGCATTATGAAACCCTATGCCTTATTTCTGCTTTTGTCGCTAAGTCTGGTTTTAGCGGGCTGTGGTCAGCCCGGCCCGCTTTATTTACCTGGGCAGACGTCGCCGGTTTATATGCCGTCGGAACCTGCACCGGAACCCAAGATCAAGATTGAAAAAAATAAATAACCATGGATTATTTTAATTACCGAAACGGCGAGTTATTTGCCGAAGATATTGCTGTTGCTGATATTGTCTTTCAACATGGCAGTCCCTGTTATATTTATTCAAGAGCCACCTTGGAACGGCACTGGAAGGCTTTCGATCAGGCTTTTGGTGAACAAGCGCATTTAATCTGTTATGCGGTAAAAGCCAATTCCAATATTGCGTTGCTTAACCTCTTAGCTCGCTTGGGTTCAGGGTTTGACATTGTTTCCTTGGGTGAACTGGAGCGGGTTATAGCTGCGGGTGGCCAGGCTAAAAAAATTGTTTTTTCCGGTGTCGGCAAACGTGAAGATGAAATACTTGCGGCATTAAAAATCGGTATACGCTGTTTTAATGTTGAAGTTAGCGGAGAACTGGACCGGATTAACCGGCTGGCAGGCCAATTAGGCGTTATCGCGCCGGTGTCTTTTCGGGTGAATCCCGATGTTGATGCCAAAACCCATCCTTATATTTCTACCGGATTAAAGGAAAACAAGTTTGGCATCGACATTACTCAGGCGTTGACGGAATATCGCCGTGCGGCCGCTATGCCTCATATCCAAGTAATCGGCATAGACTGTCATATTGGCTCGCAGCTGACTGAAACCCGACCTTTTCTCGATGCACTGGATAAGGTACTGGAGCTGGTTGCAACGCTGGCAGCCGAAGGCATAGTCTTGCATCACCTGGATCTGGGCGGAGGCTTAGGAATTTGTTATAAAGATGAGCAGCCGCCTGAACCCGCAGCGTATATTCAGGCTATTTTGAACCGTCTTGGCAAAACCGATTTCGAGATTTTGCTGGAACCCGGCCGGGCTATTGTCGGCAATGCCGGCATTCTGGTCACTAAAGTTGAATACCTTAAACCGACCGACAACAAAAACTTCGCGATTGTCGATGCGGCGATGAATGATCTGGTGCGCCCTTCTTTATACAGCGCCTGGCAGGACATTATTCCGGTTAGCCTGCAAAGTAACGAGCAGGAAATAATCTGGGATGTTGTCGGTCCGGTCTGTGAAACCGGCGATTTTTTGGGCAAAGACCGGCGGCTTAAACTGGCTCAGGGGGATTTGTTGGCGATACGCTCATCCGGCGCTTATGGTTTTAGCATGAGTTCAAATTACAACTCCAGGCCGCGTCTGGCTGAGCTGATGGTTGATGGCGCGGATCTGTATTTGATCAGAGAAAGAGAATCGCTGACGCAGCTTTGGGCGGGCGAACTCTTATTGCCTTAGGGCGTAGCTACTCAACAACGCCACAGATTAAACAGCTAACATTCATTATTGTAATCTGTAAATTTGTAGCACAAACACCTGCTGAGTAATTAGACTTTTGACCTATTTAATATAAAATTAATTCAATGATCAATTTCACTAAAATGCACGGCCTCGGCAATGACTTTATCGTTATTGACGCGATAAATCAGCATATAAGCATAGTTCCCGAACAAATTCGGCAGCTTTCTGACCGACACTTTGGCATAGGTTTTGATCAACTATTACTGGTTGAAAAACCGGTCAGTGAAAATGCTGATTTCAAATATCGAATTTTCAATGCTGATGGCGGAGAAGTCGACCAATGCGGTAATGGTGCACGCTGCTTTGCCCGGTTTGTACGCGATAAAAAACTGTCTGACAAAGACGAAATTTGCGTCGATACCAATTCTGGACAATTAGTACTGCATTTTGATCACAATCAGCTAATCACCGTCAACATGGGTATTCCACAGCATGCACCTGCTGAAATCCCGGTATTGGCAGAACAAGAATCTCGATTTTATACCATACAGGTTAATGATACCGAAAAAGCCTTCGGCGCTGTATCAATGGGAAATCCACATGCGGTTATTCAGGTTACGGATGTTAAAACTGCACCGGTAGCTGAATTGGGTAAAGCACTAGAAAACCACATATTTTTCCCGGAGCGGGTTAATGTCGGTTTTATGCAAATCGTCGATCGCCAACACATCAAGCTACGTGTATTTGAACGCGGTGCAGCTGAAACGCTGGCCTGTGGCAGTGGTGCTTGTGCAGCGGTGGTCATTGGCATTGAACACAACTTGCTGGAGCATACGGTCTGTGTTGAGTTACCTGGCGGAGAGCTGACTATCAACTGGCCTGGACGCGGCGAACCAGTGTTAATGACCGGACCGGCTGTTTCAGTTTTTGAAGGACAGCTAACATTATGAGTGCACAGTCCGCTGAACTCACTTCAGTCCAGGTCGAAGATTATTTGAGGCAGCATCCCGAATTCTTTCATCAGCATTTGAATTTGCTAGAACAAATGAGCATTCCGCATCCCAGTGGTAATGCGATATCACTGATTTCAAAGCAACTGGAAATTTTCAGGAGTCGTCATCACGATATGGAAAATCAGCTCACTGAACTCATAAACATAGCCAAGGACAATGATACCTCGCTAAATCGCATGCATAAACTTACTCTCGCGCTGCTTGACGCTAACACTGTGGAAACTGCGCTGGCCAATCTTGAAAGGGTTCTGTCTGAATGTTTTTTGATTGACTTTGTTACGATACGTATTATCAAATGCCATTCAGAATCTGCAATCTCTGATCTATTTATTCAACCCTTCAGCAAAGATTTAGAACCCTTTATTAGCGAACTAGCTAGCAACCAGCCTAAATGTGGACGCCCGACTATCGCCCAGGCAAGAGTGCTATTTGGCGACCTAGCGTTTGAAGTAAAATCCTGTGCCATTATTCCGATGGCTTTTACCGAATTAGAGGGCATTTTAGCCCTCGGTAGTCGAGAAGAAAACCGATTTCATTACGAGATGGGTAACCTGTTTCTAAATAAAATAAGTGAAATCGTCGGTACCCGATTGATCACCTTGTTACAGAAGCCCGTGTTGTCGTTCTAGTCTTGGCGCATTCCCATCTCAACTTTAAGCATCTGTTCAAAAGCTAAGCTGAGAGCCAAAAAATCATATAGCAGCTTGCTTCGTAAACAAAAAACTAAAAAACCTGCTACCATATAGTTCATTTTTTAATATAAAAGTAGCGTGGGCAGACTTTTTTGTCTGCCCTAAAGAAAAACCTCTGCACGGGACAGCGAAAATGGCGGCAAACGATACATTGAACGATATAAAATCTAAAGGAATACTCTGGGGCTTTGGCGTTTTTGTCCTTGTTGTAATCACTGTACTGATATTCCTGGGGGCTTGGTGGGGCAGTGAACCCCAGCAGTTCAATGTTCAGGATGAAGCCGTAAAGCGTGCGGAAGAAACTCACTCCACGGACAGCATGCCGGTCGGTTATGTCTATGCCAACACTCTGGCGCATATTGCCGAAGTTCTGCTGCATAAAAGTGGCGGTTATATTACCAACGATGTCGCTCCTCCCGGCGTATTTCTCGATAATATTTCCAACTGGGAATATGGCGCATTAGTCATGCTGCGTGATGCCACTTCGGCCTTAAGAAATCACTTTGCCAGAGACCAATCCCAATCAGCGGAAGACCCCGATCTTGCAATTGCCGAACCTTATTTCTATTACGAAAACGACTCTTGGGCTTTACCATCAACGGAAGCCGAGTATCAAAAGGGCGTTGAAGCGCTGCATAAATACATGGAACGCCTGCAAAAATACGGTGGCAATGTAAAACAGGCACAGTTTTATTCCCGTGCCGACAACCTGTGGCAATATACCGAAGTAGTGATCAAGCGTCTGGGTGGGCTGTCTACCCGTTTGACCGCAAACAGCGCCAGCAGCAACTATGGCCCGGGCCTGACTGAACTCGAAAGAGAAGCGGCAGATGAAAAAGGTACAACCGTAGCTAAAGTAACTTGGCTGGAGATAGACGATGTTTTCTATGAAGCGCGTGGTGCAAGCTGGGCGTTATTGCATATCCTGAGAGCGATCAAACATGATTTTGAAGACATCTTGTTAGACAAACGAGCTATGCGCACCGTGGACATTATGATTAAGGCCCTGGAAAACGCACTGACACCGATTTTAAGTCCAATGATTTTAAACGGTAGCGGCTACGGGCTTTTCGCCAATTACTCCTTGTCCATGGCAAATTATATAGCACGTGCTAATGCGGCAGCTCTCGATTTACGTGACATTATGAACCGAGGTTAAACGATGGATGAACAAATTAACTACAACCTGAAACAACTTGGTACGTGGAAGAGGATCTTCTTTATGTTGATTTTTGCAGCTATCGGTAGTTTGGTCAAACTGCTACTGTGGGCAGTTATTATCTTGCAGGTTGCCTCAACCCTGTTAACCGGAAAAGCTAACACCAATATTCTTAATTTTGGTCGTAGTCTGTCTACTTATACCTTCCATATTTTGCTATTTTTGACCTTTAATACGGAAACCCTACCGTTTCCTTTTTCGGACTGGAATATAACCGCCGAACTGCAACTCCCGGAATCTAAAGTCTCCCCGGAATAAAACAGGCTGCCAAGGTGTGACAGGGTTTGTAACCCCGTCACACTTCCAGCTCTACTGCTCGATATCCTGTTCATCCTCAAGTCCTGCTTCATCATCTAGTTCACCTTCAACCTGAAATAATTCTTTCAGTTGACGATATAACAAACGGGAAGATTTTGGCGGTTTACCTGCTTCCGCTTCTTTTTGCGCATTGCGTAAAGTATGTCTTAACAACTGCCGATCAGCATCTGGCTGCTCAGCCAATAATATCGTCAACGCATTATTGCCCTCACTAATCAGTCGATCTCGCCAACGCTCGACAGCATGATGTTCGCGGACAGCATGAGAGCTTTTATTTTTGATCCGTGACAGCCGCTCTAAAATTGGATCTATATCAATTTTAAAAAGCTGACCGGTAATAAATTTCAATAACCGTTTCCTCGCTCCCTTATGCGGCATACCTGATACTTCGATAACAGCTTTGTTGATAATATCGGGAAGTTCGAGCATTTTTAACTGCCCAGCCGGCAGCTCAGACATTTCTTCGCTTAAGGCAAAAATAACAGCCATGTCTTTTTTTATCTGAGTTTTATTGGGCCGGATTGCGTAATATTCTACGTCTTCATCATCGTATTCGTATTCTTCACTCATTTCATCGGTTTTTGCGCGAGATACCCCGTCCTTTAGGTCGGGGAGGGATAGCGCGTCGGTGTTAGCCGACCCAGCTCATGCAGCTCCTATTGCGTTTGCTATCTTTAAAAAATTAGGTGCTTGTCTTTCCAAGCGCTCAACCCGTGAGGGTATCCCCGTAAGGGGCTAGTAACGCTGCGGTTTCCCGCAATCTCCCTTCGACAATGATTACAACCGGCTCTCACTGTTACCAGTGACGAAAAGAACCTTCGGGGCTTTACCTTTCCCCAGCGTGATCCGATCCT
>CANNNV010000069.1 GCA_947506155.1 Methylococcaceae bacterium | reverse complement strand
TTAATCTTATGGATCACAATCCACTCCTTCATAACAGTCCTTGAGTAAAAAATCAGGGACTGTCTCAGATTTATTGTTCAAAAGAAATCTGAAAAAGTGGCTCAATATTAATGGCCATTATTGGCTCAGTTTAATTGGCCATTAACAATAAACCATGAGTGCGTCAGTTTTGTGACGTCTTGACTTTAAAACCCTAGTTTTTTAAATATATTGCCATTAAATTACTCGATGGTTTGCGGCATACAAACGATCAGTAAATTATTAGCGCTTATAGAAAAATGATTTCTCGAATTGGCCTATTGTTTTAAAACATATTATTTTTATATGGTCTTTAAATTGCTGTTTTAATGAAAACTAGGAGTTTTTATTATGGCTGAGCTTAAGAAAGAAATGTTTTCTAAAAATATGATCATCATAGTTATCTCTACTGTAGTAATTTTATTGGTACTTGGAGTTGGCGCTTTTTTCTTTATGAAGGGAAGATCACCTGAAGGAGAAAAAATTGAGCAGCCCGTGCATGAGTCGGCAACTCCTACAGAAAAGCTTTATTTTGATATGAGTAAACCGGTTATTGTTGATTTTCCTAAAGGATCAGTGGTTAAGCATGGACGAATTAGCGTGTCTATGTTGATTGAAGATGCCGAAATAACTGGGGTTTTGAAAAAAAATGAACCGATGATACTCAATAACTTGTTGATGCTAATTGGAGCGCAGGACAGTGCTGTGTTAAATACCGGAGAAGGAAAAGAGATGTTACGTAAAGCCATATTAGAGGATGTGAATGCTATTTTAAAAAAAGTGGCAGGAAAAGGCGAAGTC
Source organism: Methylococcaceae bacterium (assembly GCA_947506155.1). Taxonomy (GTDB): domain Bacteria; phylum Pseudomonadota; class Gammaproteobacteria; order Methylococcales; family Methylomonadaceae; genus Methylobacter_A. The sequence continues at coordinate 14,055 of CANNNV010000069.1, read as the reverse complement.
GAAGATATTTTTTTTACTTCATTTGTAATGCAATGACATGAGCGATTTACTCTCCCAAGCAGAAATTGATGCACTCTTAAACGGCGTCAGTGATGGAGGGTTTGAAACCGATGATGATTCCGAATTTTATTCTGGAGCAGGTGCTGAAACGTCTTATGAAAAAGGCGCAGTTAGAGAATACGACTTTGCCAGCCAGGAAAGGATTGTTCGTGGGCGTATGCCTACACTGGAAATGGTTAATGAACGATTTGCAAGGTTTATCCGCATTTCGTTATTTAATTTCTTGCGTCGTTCAGCAGAAATCTTTATATCCGGCATCCAAGTTCAAAAGTTTTTTGAATATATACAAGGTTTGCTGGTTCCAAATAATTTAACCATTGTTCGTTTTAATCCGTTGCGTGGTAAAGCGTTGATAGTCATTGATCCGCGCTTAGTTTTTACGGTGGTAGACAATTTTTTTGGTGGCGCCGGACAATTTTATAATCAGACTGAAGGCAGGGAATTTACGCCCACCGAAATGCGGGTGGTTCGAATTATCATTGATATGATTTTTAAAGATTTGAAAGAAGCCTGGAAGCCAGTTATGGAACTCGATTTTGAATATATAGGTTCAGAAATCAATCCACGATTTGCCAATATTATCGGCCCTGGAGAAATTGTGGTGATCTCTACCATTCATATTGAACTGGAAGGCGGCGGCGGCGATGTCAATATTGTTATGCCTTATGCGATGCTGGAACCAATTCGTGAATTATTGGATGCGATCAGTAGTGACAGTGGTGAGGTTGATGGTGGTTGGCAGGGGGCTTTACGTAGCGAAGTACTGAGGGCAAAAGTTAGCATAAATAGTCTTTTAGTGGAAAAAAACATGACCATAAGAGACATTATGTGCTTAAAAAAAGGTGATGTAATACCGATTGATATGCCGGATACGGTGATCCTTAAAGCAGAAGGAATTCCAGTGTTTGAAGGTAAAGTTGGTATATCGGATGGAAATTATGCAATACAGATTATTGATAAGGTAACGTATTGATTAAAATTATTTAATATTTTTCATTAGCTTATTGAAGCGTTGAGTTTGGTTACAATAACTGAAGTTAGGAAATAAGATGAGTGGATATTTAGAGTACACGAGGATATGGGAATGATTAATGATTTTGGGACTGCTGAGTTCCCAGAATTTGATGATCAGTCTGACGATAAAAAATCATCTTCAATCTCAGGCGATGAAGTTAATCTCGATGTTATTTTAGATGTTCCCGTTACTATTTCTATGGAAATTGGTCGGACACAAATTAACATTAGAAATCTTTTGCAGTTAAACCAAGGCTCAGTTGTTGAGTTGGAGCGTTTTGCCGGAGAGCCCCTGGATGTGTTAGTAAACGGCACCCTGATTGCACACGGTGAAGTTGTCGTCATTAATGATAAATTTGGTATTCGTTTAACGGATGTAATTAGTCCATCGGAACGGGTTAAACGATTAGCCTAATGTCTAAAAAAATAGGTATCTCAGGCTTCCTATTCTGCTGGTTTTCGGCTTGCTTTGCAGTGCCAGATACAGACCTTTCCAAGCAGCCTGTTAGAACAATTTCCTATGGAGATATGCTGCATTGGAGTGTTGGGCTATTGATAGTTTTGGCTATTTTTTTTCTCTGTGTCTGGGGGCTGCGTAAGATTAACGGGATAACTGTTGGCAGCACAGAAAAAATGCATATTGTTGGCGGTCTGTCGCTGGGTATTCGGGAAAAAGTCATTTTACTGCAAGTTGGAAAAAAACAACTTATTCTAAGCGTTACACCTGGGCGCATAGAAACCTTGCATGTATTGGAAGGCGACGATTGCTTAAATAGCAATGAACCAACAAAAGGCTTTGGTGAGATCGTGTCGCATGTGATGGAGGGGAGATCCGATGCTTAAAAGCATTTTTTGGCTATTGATGATCGGCCTAGCTTTTTTATTGATCGAAACGCCGGCTTATGCTGCGGCAGGAATTGAAGCGGTTACCGTGACTACCGGCAAGCAAGGCGCTCAGACCTATACGGTAACGATCCAGATTTTGGCATTAATGACCTTGCTAACAGTGTTGCCAGCGTTGCTGCTGACTATGACTTCCTTTACCCGGATCATGATTGTACTCAGTTTGCTGCGTACCGCTTTAGGCACAGGACAGGCACCTAGTAATCAAATATTATTGGGCTTGTCACTATTTTTAACAATTTTCGTTATGATGCCGGTTTTTGAGAAGGTCAATAGCGAAGCCGTTCAGCCATACATGGAAGAAAAAATTGACGTCGTCGTCGCGCTGGAAAAAGCGTCCGAACCCTTTAGGCAGTTTATGCTAAAACAAACTAGAGAGGCTGATCTGGAGCTATTTATCAGAATTTCCGGCAAGGCGGAACTTCAGTCAGACGAAAACGTGCCGTTTTCGTTGTTGCTACCAGCTTTTGTGACCAGTGAGTTGAAAACCGCCTTTCAAATAGGCTTTCTTATTTTCTTACCTTTTTTGATTATTGATTTGGTGGTGGCCAGTGTACTGATGTCAATGGGTATGATGATGTTGTCACCGATGATCATTTCCCTACCGTTCAAAATAATGTTGTTTGTTCTTGCCGATGGCTGGTCGTTGATTTTGGAAATGTTGGCGGCGAGCTTTTATGTTAGTTGATAACCACTTAAATTAAATTATGGTACCTGAAACTGTGTATATGGTTGGGCAGGAGGCGATGATTGTAGCGATCAAATTGACTGCGCCGGTATTGTTACCTTCTTTAGCGGTGGGCTTGATCATAGCGATGTTTCAGGCAGCCACCCAAATTAATGAAGCGACCTTGACTTTTGTGCCCAAGGTTATCGTCATCGGCTTAGTTTTGATGATGATGGGACCAGGGATGCTGCAAATGTTTATTGATTATTTTCAAAATTTGATCAAGGACATTCCTCATTTAATTGGTTGAGCGATGAATTTTACTGAACAGCAAATTCTCAATCAGGTGGCTTTATTTATATGGCCATTAATCCGCATCAGTGCGATGTTCGTTTCGGTGCCGCTTTTTAGCATCCGAGCTGTGCCGGTTCGAGTCAGACTGATACTTTCAGTGGTGATAACACTGGTTATTATGCCGTTACTTCCGCCTTTATCGACGGTCGAAATGTTCAGTTACCGTGGATTCATTATGACGGTTGCTCAGATTATGATTGGTTTGACCAGTGGCTTTATTTTACAGCTGGTTTTTGCAGCTGTGATTTTTGCAGGCCAAGGTATTGCTTTAAGCATGGGATTGGGGTTTTCAATGATGATTGATCCGCAAAGTGGGCAACAGGTGCCGGTAATTGCGCAACTCTATACTGTGACCACCACGCTAATTTTTATCAGTGTCGATGGCCACTTATTGTTGATACAAATGCTACTAGATAGTTTTAAAACCTTACCCATAGGTCTTGATGGTATAGATAAAGCCAGTATTTGGTCTATCTTGATGTGGAGCAGTCAAATGTTTTCCAGCGGTTTATTGTTGGCCATGCCGGTGATAGCGAGTCTGTTGTTGGTTAATGTTATTTTCGGGGTGGCGGCCAGAGCGGCTCCGCAGTTACAGATTTTCTCGGTAGGCTTTCCGGTAACCTTGATGCTAGGCATGCTGTTGGTTTGGAAAACCTTACCTGATGCGTTGGATCAGTTTTCTGAGTTACTCACAGACGCCTTTGATTTAATCGGACACATACTGCGACTATAAACATGGCTGAAGATTCAGATCAGGAGAAAACCGAAGAGCCGACCAGCAAGCGTTTAGAAGACGCTAAGAAAAAAGGTCAGATTGCCCGTTCCAGAGAGCTTAATACTTTTGCGATGCTGATAGTCAGTGCGACTTTATTATCGATGCAGGGCAAGGAAATCGGTAAGGGTTTGTTGGGCATGATGCGAACTGAATTTCAGATAAGCCGCCTAACCATTTTTGATCCGGCCAGTACTATCGTGCATTTTAAACAGGTGATGATTGATGGGCTGATGTTGATTACGCCGTTTTTTGTGTTAATGGTGTTCATCGCCATTATTGCACCGATATCGTTAGGCGGTTGGATATTTACCTGGGAGGCTATTTCACCAAAGCTGGAAAAAATGGATCCAATTAAGGGCATACCTCGGTTGTTTGCAATGCGGGGATGGATAGAAATGTTTAAAGCGTTATTGAAGATTTTATTGGTCTTTGCTGTGTCGGTTGCATTGTACCGTTCAAATATTACTGCATTACTGGGCTTGGGTGCAGAACCTATGGAACGATCAATTGGTCATTCATTAACTATTATCGCCATGTGTTTTTTGCTACTCAGTGCCTCATTGGTGTTGATTGCAATGATAGATGTGCCCTACCAGCTATGGGATCACAATAAAAAGCTAAAAATGACCTTGCAGGAAATCAAGGATGAGCATAAAGAATCTGAAGGCAGTCCCGAGGTTAAAGGCCGACAGCGCAGAATGCAAATGGATATGGCGCAAAACCGTATGATGGCGGAAGTGCCCAAAGCCGATGTTATTGTTACCAACCCCAATCATTATGCAGTCGCCCTACGCTATGACCAGAATTCAACTAGCGCTCCTATACTGGTTGCCAAAGGCGTTGATCTGATCGCTGCGCAAATCCGTAATTTGGCGATAGGCGCCGATGTGCCGCTTATCGCTTCCCCGCCTTTAGCCAGGGCTTTGTATTATTCAACTGAGATAGACAAAGAAATACCGCAAGGACTTTATTTGGCCGTGGCCCAAATACTTGGCTATGTTTATCAGCTGAAAGCAGCCCAGAAAAATGACTGGAAAACGCCATTGCCACCGAGAGATATTAACGTGCCTGACGAATTTAAACGGGACTGACAGGATATGGATTTTTCTAGATTAAAAGCGGTGCTGGCAGTTCTTGGTAAAGCCGAGTTAGGTGCGCCCTTAGTAATCGTCATGGTTTTGTCCATGTTGATTTTACCGTTGCCAGCCCTTGTACTTGATCTATTTTTTACCTTTAATATTGCTTTCTCGTTAATCATCTTGTTGGTTGTGGTTTATACGCTTAAACCGCTGGAATTTGCTGCGTTTCCAACCGTTATTTTGCTGGCGACTATCTTGCGGCTGGCGCTGAACGTGGCTTCAACTCGTATCGTGTTGATTGAAGGCCATAAAGGTGGCGATGCCGCCGGGAAGGTGATAGAGGCTTTTGGTGCTTTTGTTATTGGCGGTAACTTTGCCGTGGGTTTGGTAGTTTTTGCGATTTTGATCATTATTAATTTTATGGTCGTTACCAAAGGTGCCGGACGGATTGCGGAAGTCGGCGCTAGGTTTACACTGGATGCGATGCCGGGTAAACAGATGGCGATTGATGCTGATTTGAATGCGGGTTTATTGACGCAGGATGAAGCCCGCGAGCGGCGAGCCGAAGTGGCGACCGAAGCTGATTTTTACGGATCTATGGATGGTGCGAGTAAATTTGTCAGGGGCGATGCCGTTGCTGGAATTATTATTTTATTTGTCAACATGATTGGTGGTTTGGCAATTGGCGTGCTCCAGCACGATTTAAGTTTTTCCGAGGCTGGAAAAATTTACGTATTATTGTCCATCGGTGACGGTTTAGTTGCACAAATTCCTTCATTGTTATTATCGACAGCATCTGCCTTGGTTGTCACCAAAGTTGGTAGCAGTGGTGAAAATATCGGCCAACAGGTTACCGCACAGTTGTTTGCTAACCCCAAAGCCTTGACGGTGACAGCGGCGGTGGTCGGTGCATTGGGTATCATTCCCGGCATGCCCAATATGGTCTTTATCTTACTTGCGCTAATCTTAGCCGGTTCGGCCTATTTAATTGAGAAAAAACATAAACAAGCTCAATTGGTCGCTGTTGATTATCCGCAGGAACTGGCTCTTAATACCCTCACTCCCGAGTCTAAAGAATTGGGTTGGGATGATGTGATGCCGGTTGATGTAGTCGGACTGGAAGTGGGTTACCGACTGATTCCATTGGTAGACAAGAACCAGGGTGGACAGTTGATGGTCCGTATCAAAGGTGTACGGAAAAAACTGTCCCAAGAGTTGGGATTTTTAATTCCCTCGGTGCATATTCGGGATAACCTTGATTTAAGTCCAATGATGTACCGGATTTCGCTGATGGGAGTGACCGTCGGTGAAGCTGAAATTATGCCAGACATGGAGATGGCGATTAATCCTGGGCGCGTTTTTGGCAGTTTAAAGGGCGCTGCCTGTAAAGATCCCGCTTTTGGTTTGGATGCAGTATGGATAGAGCCCAATCAAAAAGATCATGCACAAACTTTAGGTTATACCGTGGTTGATCCGGGAACCGTAGTGGCTACTCACCTGAGCCATCTATTGCAGTCACATGCTCATGAATTGTTTGGTTATGAAGAGACGTACAAAATACTAGATAATCTGGCTAAGTCTGCACCTAAGTTAGTCGAGGATCTGGTGCCGAAAACCTTACCGTTGGGCGTAGTAGTCAAAGTGTTACAAAACCTGTTACAAGAGCATGTTCCTATTCGCGATATGCGCAGTATCGTCGAAACATTGGCGGAGTATGGGTTTAGAAGTCAAGATCCTGACATTTTAACCTCGGCAGTACGTGCGGCTTTAGGTAGGTTAATTATTCATGAAATCAGTGGTATGCAAGATGAATTGCCGGTCATTACCTTGGATCATGAACTGGAACAGTTGTTGCACAAGTCTTTACAAACGGCAGGTGAAAATGGTGTCGGGATAGAACCCGGGTTGGCGGAACAAATGCATACCTCGTTACAAGAAAGTATGCAAAAAATGGAAATGGAAGGGCAAACAGCAGTATTGCTGGTTTCTTCTTATATTCGACCTTGGTTAGCTCGATTTGTTCGCCATTCAATTCCCGGATTACATGTTTTGGCATACAACGAAATACCTGCTGATCGCCAGATCAAAGTAGTTTCAACTGTCGGACGACGAACCTAGAAGATGAGGCGACCTGATGAAGATTAAACGTTTTTTTGCAGCTGACATACGCCAGGCCATGCGTATGGTTAAAGAAGAATTGGGCGCAGATGCGGTCATTATGTCAAATAAGTCGGTTGACGGCGGTGTTGAAATTGTTGCAGCACGCGATTTTGATGAACAGCTGATTCAAAGTAAGTTGCAAAAACAGACGCTAGAACAAGAGTTAGCTACGAGGCCGCAGAGGTTTTCTAACGATAAAGGCACACCTGGTAGTCGCGAAGCTAAAAAGGTGGATTTACCTAATTTTGAAGCAGAAAAGAATCATTTGCATGTCTTAAGCAGTGAAAGAAAACAAAGTGCTAATGGTTTTGTACCTGAGCGTACTCCTGTTCGGTCGCCGCATGACTCCAGCAGCCGTCGAAACATTGACCAATACGTCGGTTATGCAGAAAAAGTGCATTTACGTGGTAATCCAGAAATGATAAATGTGGCAAAACCAGTTACACCTGCGGTACAACAAAGACCAATGCAAATAGCTATGCCCACTGAAAAGCCGAGTCATTTATCGGATAATTTGCTGATGGAAATGAGCAAAGAACTTAAATCTTTACGATCTGCGATGGACTCAAAATTGTCTAATATCAGTTGGGGTTCAGCGTCACAAACTAACCCGGTTAGAACTGACTTACTGCAACGACTGGCCGGCATGAGTATTTCAAGAAAACTGAGTGTCAAAATTGCCAATCGTTTTACTAATCATACCGACCCTGAACTGGTTTTTATTCAGGCTCAAGAGCTTTTAGTTAAAGTGTTGCCGGTAATTGATGATGATTTATTGCAGTACGGAGGGGTAGTCGCTTTAGTAGGCCCTACCGGGGTTGGCAAAACGACAACGATTGCCAAATTAGCCGCTAAATTTATTTTAAAGCAAGGATCCAGGCAAGTCGCCTTAATTACCACGGATAATTACCGTATTGGTGCTCATGAGCAACTGAATACCTACGGACGAATATTAGATGTCCCGGTTAGAGTCGCATCAAGTTCAGCTGAACTGCGTAATCTTATTAATGGATTTTCAGACAAGCGTCTTGTTTTGATTGATACGGCAGGCATGAGCCAACGTGATATGAAGTTAGTTGAACAGATTAATACCCTGCAACAAAGCGAACAAGTTATTAAATCTTATCTGGTGATATCCGCTGCGACTGAATATAAAGCTATGAATGAAATTATTAAAGCTTTTCAGATTTTTGAGCCGCAAGCGAGTATTTTGACTAAGCTTGACGAAGCGGCGACGATAGGTTCGGCACTTTCTTCAATTATTGAGCACAACCTGCCACTGGCTTTTATTGCTGATGGTCAGCAAGTACCTGAAGATATGCATAGCTCTTGTGCCCGAACTTTGGTCGAACAATGTGTGGCCGAGTTGAATGGGGAAAACGACTATATGGATGTCAATAATGAAGCTTGGGCAGCCCAAGGCTATGCATAATCAATCTGATCAAGCGGCAGGGATAAGAAAAATGAATAAAATAAAACCGGTTCGGGTTATTGCAATTACCAGTGGCAAGGGTGGCGTAGGTAAAACTAATTTGTCCGTTAACATAGGCATTGCTCTGTCACAAATCGGGCAGCGGGTGGTGTTAATGGATGCTGACATGGGATTGGCTAATGTTGATATTTTATTAGGTGTGTATCCCACGTTTAATCTTTCTCATGTGCTGTCAGGAGAAAAAAGCTTGAATGAAATCATGATTGAAGGGCCTTTAGGCTTGAGAGTGATTCCGGGAGCATCCGGCATTCAAAAGATGTCTGAACTTAGCACGATTGAACAGGCTTCAGTAATTCACGCCTTTAGTGAGATTGATCAGGATATCGATGTATTAATCGTCGATACAGCAGCAGGCATATCGGCAAGCGTGGTAAATTTTGCTCGCGCCTGCCAGGAAATTGTCGTGGTTGTTTGTGACGAACCGACCTCGTTAACCGATGCTTATGCGTTTATTAAATTGCTAAACAGGGATTATGGCTTATCCAGTTTTCATGTGATAACCAACATGGTTCCAACTCTTCAGCAGGGCCAGACTCTGTTTCAAAAATTAAACAAAGTAACGGATCGTTATCTAGATGTCACGCTTAAGTTTGCTGGTGCTGTACCCTATGATGAATATTTACGTAAAGCTGTTCAAAAACAAACCCCAGTTGTTGTAGGTTTTCCTAGAAGTAAGTCGGCATTAGCACTAAAAATGATAGCTACAAGAATTGATAGTTGGCCAGTGAAATCTCAAGCCGGTGGCTATATTGAGTTTTTCATTGAAAGAATGATTCAGTACGGTTCCCAAAAGGATACCGTATGAATGGCGTGGCGATGTATACCTCGGTACAGACTGGAGGCACAGATGAACGTGTCATGCAGCACGCACCGTTAGTTAAGCGCATTGCCTACCATTTATTGAGCAGGCTGCCTGACTCGATACAAGTAGATGATTTGATTCAGGCCGGGATGCTTGGTTTGCTGGAAGCTATTAAAAATTATGATGCCTTGCAAGGTGCCAGTTTTGACACTTATGCCGGCATTCGCATTCGTGGTTCTATGCTAGATGAGGTCAGGCGCAGTGACTGGACACCGCGCTCCGTGCATAAAAAATCACGCATGGTTTCTGATGCGATACGAATTATCGAAAATAGAACTGGGCGCGCAGCAAGAGATATCGATGTAGCAGAGTCTCTGGGCATAACGATAGAAGAATATAATCACATTCTTCTAGATTCCAGCAGCTGCCGAATATTTAGTATCGAGGAGATGGCACAATCTGGAGATAGTTATCTTGATGAAGCGCTCGTTCATGAAGAATTGGCAGATGGCTTAAATCGTGAGGTTTTTCAGCAGGCGTTAGCCGATGCGATAATGAATTTGCCTGAACGTGAGCGTCTGGTTATCTCGCTTTATTATGATGAAGAATTTAATTTACGTGAAATCGGTGAAATTTTAAATATTAGTGAGTCCAGGGTGAGTCAAATCAGTACTCAGGCAACGTTGAGATTACGTTCGAGGCTATCTGAATGGACGAGTAAATAACAATTAAACAATGGACATTTTAAGCATCATAGGTGTTCTGGTTGGTATCAGTGCTATTGTGCTGGGAATTACGCTAGATGGCGGTGACATTAGCTCGTTACTCAATGTATCGGCACTGATTATTGTGTTTGGTGGAACATTTGGTGCGACATTTTTGCAATTTCCACCGGCTATTTTCGTTAGGAGCATGAAAATGTTGTCGTGGATATTAATGCCTAATGAAGTAAACCTCTCAGCGCAACTGGATACGGTAATTTACTGGAGTTTATTGGCACGAAAAGAGGGCTTACTCGGTCTTGAAAATGTACTACCCAAAGAAAAAGACCCGTTTATAAAAAAAGGCTTACAGTTGTTGGTTGATGGGAATGATCCTGATGACATACGTTACATACTGAATCTTGATATGTGTTCAAAAGAGAATAGGGGCTTACAAGCGGCAGGTTTGTACGAAGCGATGGGCGGGTATGCGCCAACTATTGGTATTCTTGGTGCGGTGATGGGCTTGATTCATGTGATGCAGAACTTGACTAATCCAGAGCTGTTAGGTCATGGCATTGCCACGGCTTTTGTTGCGACCATCTATGGCGTGGGTTCTGCCAACTTAATTTTTCTACCGGTTGCCAATAAACTTAAAATTCATGTATTGGCTTTGACTCAAGCTAGGGAAATGCTAGTTGAGGGTATTATCTCTATCGCTGAAGGTGAAAATCCAAAAAATATTAAGCTCAGATTGGCTGGTTATATTCATGATAACCACTAAAAGATGAAATCTAAGCGAAGGTATATCGGTGTAATCCGCCGATCCTCAGTTGCAAATCACGAGCGATGGATGGTGTCATACGCAGATTTCATGACCTTACTATTTGCATTCTTTGTGGTTATGTATTCAATTTCTTCGGTAAATGAAGGTAAGTACAGGACTCTGTCCGATTCATTAGGCACAGCATTTTCAAACAAAGCTCAACAAATTTCTGAAGCTGAGGTTATTCAAATAGATTCTTTACCAACAACTATACAGCCTATTCCATTGGAAAATATCTCAACGACAGATATTGAAAAAAGGCGCGAGCTTAGTGAAGAAATATTAAAAGAAAGGCAACAGTTAAGCCAAGTGTTAGATCAATTAGAGCAAATTCTAGCGCCTTTTATTAATGAAAAATTGGTTTCAGTCAAGAAAAATGACTATTGGATAGAGCTGGAAATGAATAGCGAATTGTTATTTTTGAGCGGCGAGGCTGAATTATCAAAAAAAGCGCTGCCGGTGCTAAAGAAGATTGTCGAAGTCATAAAGCCATTGCCTAATGTGATTAATATTGAAGGGCATACCGATAACATTCCTATTGATACCTTAAAATTTAGGTCGAACTGGGATTTGTCATCGGCTCGAGCCACCAGCGTCGTACATGAGTTTGTTAAAGATGACATTAATCCTTTGCGTTTGTCAGCTATTGGCTATGGTGAATTTCATCCCATGGGAGATAACAAAATACAGGAGGGACGATTTAAGAATCGCCGGGTGGTTTTGGTTTTGATGGCTCAGGCTTTTGCCCGCTATGGTGCTACCGATGAAGAGCGTGCCAGATTATTAAATTTGGTACCGACAGCGGTTAGGCATCCATGAATCCATACAGCAATTGATGGATAATCCCTTGATAGTTTCAGTTATCATTATGGGCGTGACGCTTGTTGCTATGCTGGTTGTGTTGTTTTGTTTGGTACATATTTTGTTGAAATTAAAACACGATTATCGGCTTCTTAATGATAGTGTGCATAGTAATACCAATGATATTATTGGCTTGTGTTCCGCTGCCTTGGTGGTGGATAGTCGAATAGCCACAGTAGATAGGCAAATAGTCGCCAATGACGAGAAAATTAATAATCTGTTGATAAAGCTTGCTGTAGCGGAGAATAATGAGCAGTCTACCCACGCTTACAGTGTGGACATCCGGAAAGTTAGAAGTGGTGCCAGCGTTAATGAACTCATGAAAAACTCGGGTTTAAGTCATGATGAGGCGGCTTTATTGATTCGATTGCATGGATCTGAAAGATTGGGTTAGGCCAGGCCTAACCCAATCTTTTACTGGATTTTAATCGTCGCCGCTGAACACGCCGAGTAATTGCAACAAGCTCAGGAACAAGTTGTAAATAGTGACATATAAAGAAATAGTCGCCAAAATGTAGTTGGTTTCACCGCCGTGTATGATTTCACTGGTTTGATATAAAATCATGCCGGACATCAGCAAAATAAACATAGCCGATACTGCCAGCGATAAAGCCGGTATCGCAAAAAACATTGCGCCAAGTCCCGCCAGAAAAGCAACCAGAACGCCAACCATCAGGAAGCCTCCCATAAAGCTGAAATCCTTGCGCGTAGTTAAAGCATAAGCTGAAAGCCCAAAAAATATCACACCGGTGCCACCTAATGCCATCATGATTAATTCATAACCATTGCTAAAGGCTTTGATGTACATCGTTAAAATAGGGCCGAGTGTGAGTCCCATGAAACCAGTTAACGCAAATACAAAAATAATACCTAAGCCGCTGTTACTGAATTTGGTTGTCAAGAACAGTAGGCCGAAATAACCAATTAGGGTGACAAATGGATTAAAATGCGGCAAGTTTAGCATCATTGCTGCACCTGCGGTCATAGCGCTAAAAATCAAGGTCATTGATAATAGCAAGTAGGTGTTTTTCAAGACTTTATTGGTTGCCAGAATACTGGATTCCGGGCGTGTAATTGTTGTATTTAGGCTCATTTTAATAGAATTCCTTTGAAAAATGGTTAATAAAAAAAGATCAACATTCGGATTTTACAAGAGTTTGCCGGTATTAGTATGAATATTTAGTAGAATGGTGAATTATTGATAGCATGATTTTTCACCAAAGCCAATTATGACAAAAAATACACTTAAAACACCTTATCAGCTGGTAGGTGGAGCGCCATCATTGCTACTTTAGCATTTGCCTACCATATTCGGCGCAGTTTGCGTGCTACGCAGACGCGCATCATTGTGACCCCTGGTAAGGTTGAAGTTGTTGCCCCGGTCAAGGTCTCCGAGCATAAGATTCACGAATTTATTCAGGCCAAGCAGCAGTGGATAATCCAAGCGTTGGCTAGAATTGACGTAAAAAGTCAACAGCATAAAACTTTGGCTCCGGCTGTTTATAGTCACGGTGCTGAAATTCCTTATCAGGGTGCATCGTATAAATTGGTAATAAAACCTACGCAATTAAAAAAGATAAAAATAGAGTTTGGCAAAGAATTTGTTGCCCATGTACCTGAAGCCTTGATGATTAAAAATCATAGTGTAGAGATCAAAGAGGCATTAATACGCTGGATGAAACAGGAGTCAAAAAATCGAGTAGAGCAACTGGTAAAACAGCATGCGGAGAAAAAACAGTTATTTCCTCAGGTGATTAGAATTAAAACGCAAAAAAGCCGTTGGGGTAGTTGCGGCATTCATAATGACATCAACATTAATTGGCTGTTAATCATCGCTCCCCCTGAAATACTGGAATATGTGGTAGTACACGAGTTGTGCCATATCAAGATCAGAAATCATTCAGCCCATTTTTGGGCATTGGTCGCCGAACATTTACCTGATTATCACAATCGAAGGCAGTGGCTAAAAAAATATGGCAGCAGCTTGATGATGGGGTTGTAAATGGCGATATCTGACTACAATTCTCAAGTTTTTAAAATTCGAGGGTTGTTAACAGATAGTTGGCAACATAGCTAAACTTATTCATAATTACACAATATGAATCAGAATGTGGGTACAAGCTTGATTCATTGTCGGTGCGAAACTGGACTTGTCCTGATTGCTTGTCGATTCATGATCGGGACGAAAATGCAGCAAAAAATTTAATTGGGTTAGCAATAACCCAATTACAAACTACCGCAAGCTCTGCGGGAAGTAACGCTTGTGGAGAAGTAGGCTCTGGCAAGGTTCGCAAGAACCGTGTGAAACCGACTTCTATGAAGCAAGAAAATAACACCAAACTTAGCTTTAGTTAATTTTGG
>CANNNV010000068.1 GCA_947506155.1 Methylococcaceae bacterium | reverse complement strand
TTATGCGTACTAATACTACGTGCTTCACTGAAAAATGAAGCTCGGTGCGGAGTGCCACCGAAGGTTTAGCATAGCTATTTTATGCAAACCGTAAAACTAGGCGATTAATGGCGATATGTCTTAAATATTGCTGTTTAATGTTACTCCTACAAGACACCAGAATCTTTTGAATGACTAAAGCCAAATGACTCGGCCAGCATTAATATTACGCCTAGGGTAATCGCAGAGTCTGCAATATTAAACGCCGGCCAATGCCAAGACTGGTAATAAACATCCAGAAAGTCAATTACATAACCGTAAGCCAGCCGGTCAATCAAATTGCCGATAGCGCCGCCAAGAACCAGCGCCAAAGCGACTGCCAGCAAGGTTTCATGCTTTTTTAAACGGGTTAGCCAAACTGCGATGACGACGCTGATTGCCATCGCCAAACCGGCAAAAAACCAGCGCTGCCAGCCCCCCGCCTCACTTAGAAAACTAAACGCTGCTCCGGTGTTATGCACATAGGTCAACTTAAAAAACGGCGTTATTTCAATGGATTGATAAAGCTGCATCGAACTCGCTATCGTCAGCTTACTGGCTTGATCCAGAATAACCGCCAGTAACGAGAGCCATAACCATTTCGCCATAAAAGCATTACGCATAGTAACGATGCTCACCAACGCCAGCTACGTTTTCAACGCAACGACCGCATAACTCGGGATGCTCTGTATGCTGTCCCACATCGGGCTGCTGATGCCAGCAGCGCACACATTTTTGATGTTCTGAAACCACGACGATTAATTTAATACCTTCAATCTCAGTTTGAATGGCATCTTCTGGGGCTGCGTCTTCTGATAAAACGGTGGCATTGGAGCTAATAAAAATAAAATGCAGCTCATTTCCCAACTGGTTTAACGCCTCAAAAAATTCGGCATTACAATACAGTTCAAGTTCCGCATTCAGCGACGAACCTATATTGCCTTGAGCCCGGCTTTTTTCCAGCTCCTTACCAACAGCCGCTCGAACGCTCATTATTTTTTGCCAGAATTCACGATTCATCGGCGCACTGTCATCCAGCTTAACCAAGCCTTGATACCAGGTTTCCAGAAATACCGATTTACTGCGCTCGCCCGGCAGATATTGCCAAATTTCATCAGCGGTATAGCTGACAATCGGCGCCAACCAGCGAGTCAAGGCCTCAAGCACATGATACATCGCAGTTTGCGCCGAGCGCCGCGCCAAACCGTCGGCTTTAGCGGTATATTGGCGATCCTTGATAATATCCAGATAAAAACCACCCAGATCAATCACGCAAAAATGATGCACTTTTTGGAAAATATGCTGAAACTGGTAGGTTTCATAAGCCGTTTTGACTTCTTCTTGCAATATAAATGCCCGGTCCACCACCCAGCGATCCAGTGCCAGCAAATCTTTGGTATCAACTGAATGCTGTGCCGGATCAAAATCATCCAGATTGGACAATAAAAATCGCGCCGTGTTTCTAAGGCGCCGGTAACCATCGGAAGTGCGCCTTAAAATCTCATCCGACACGGTCATCTCGCCACGATAATCGGTAGCTGCAACCCATAAGCGCAACACGTCAGCACCCAAATCTTTCATGACCGATTGTGGAGCGACCACATTGCCCTTGGACTTGGACATTTTTTTACCGTCAGCATCGACGGTAAATCCGTGGGTCAATACAGCTTTGTAAGGTGCAACTTCATTCATCGCGACCGAGGCCAATAATGACGATTGAAACCAGCCGCGATGCTGGTCAGAGCCTTCCAGATATAAATCGGCAGGAAAATTAAGATCCTCGCGCTTGTTCAATACACAAGCATGGGTCACGCCGGAATCAAACCAGACATCCAGGGTATCGGACATTTTTTCGTAAGCGCCCGCTTCCTCGCCCAATAATTCAGCCGCTTCCAGCTCAAACCAGGCTTCTATGCCTTGTTGTTCGATGCGCTCTGCCACTTGCTCAATCAATTCATCGGTACGCGGATGCAGCTCACCGGTTTCTTTATGAACAAAAAACGTGATCGGCACGCCCCAGGTACGCTGACGCGAAATACACCAGTCAGGCCGACCTTCCATCATGCTTTCAATACGCGCCTGACCCCATTCAGGAATCCAAGCAACACGCTTAACTTCAGCCAGCGCTTGTTCGCGCAGCTTGTTTTTATTCATCGAAATAAACCACTGCGGCGTGGCTCGGAAAATAATCGGCGTTTTATGCCGCCAGCAGTGCGGATAACTGTGCAATATCGCGACGTGATGCACCAGTTTGCCGTGCTGCTTCAGCACTTCCAGCACATGGGCATTGGCGTTGAACACATGTTCACCGGCAAAAATTTCGGTGTTGGGCAAAAACACGCCGTCATTACCAACCGGATTATCAATCGGTAAATCGTATTTCAAGCCGACAATATAATCGTCCTGGCCATGACCGGGCGCGGTGTGTACTGCGCCGGTTCCTGCCTCGGTAGTGACATGATCGCCCAGAACTATCGGCACCTGCCGATCATAAAAAGGATGTTGCAATAACTGATGTTCGAGATCTGAACCTTTGCAGTAGGCAATGACATGATAGCTCTCAATGTCGTAACGCAGCATTGCATCTTTAAGCAGGGCTTCGGCAACAACTAGGCGTTCTTTTTTGCCGTCTTTTTCGCATTGCACGACAGCGTATTCCAGCGCAGAATTTAATGCAACAGCTTGATTTGCTGGCAAAGTCCACGGCGTAGTGGTCCAGATGACCACCGACAACAAACCCTCACCTTCATGCTCAGGCACATGATGACAGTGGTTTAGAAAACCGATCTCATCAACGACCTGGAAACGCACATCAATCGCGGGAGAATGTTTATCTTCGTATTCAACTTCCGCTTCAGCCAGCGCAGAACCGCAATCGGTACACCAATGCACCGGCTTGACGCCTTTGGTTATGTGACCTTTCTGAGCAATTTTGCCCAACGAACGGACAACGTCGGCTTCAAAGGCAAAATCCATGGTTAAATACGGATGCTCCCAATCGCCTAAAATACCCAGGCGGATAAAGGCTTCTTTTTGTATATTGACTTGTTTACCGGCATATTCGCGACAAGCTTTGCGAAAAACAGCAGCAGATACTTTAACCCCGGCTTTACCAATTTTTTTTTCTACCTGTAATTCTATCGGCAAACCGTGACAATCCCAGCCCGGCACATAAGGTGCGTCGTAACCGCTTAATGACTTTGATTTAACAATGATGTCTTTTAACACTTTATTCACCGCATGACCGATATGAATCTCGCCATTGGCATAAGGAGGTCCATCGTGCAGAATAAACGTCGGTCTGCCAGAAAACTCCTGCCTAATTTTGTGATACAAGTTGGCTTCGTTCCATTTTTTCAGCCGTTCCGGCTCACGCTGAGCCAGATTGCCTTTCATAGGAAACGCAGTAGTGGGTAAATTCAGTGTTTTTTTATAATCGATAGTCATAACTGTTAATCTCGGCAAAAATCTATATCATCAGAGGAGGTGTGTCTATGCTGCGATGGCGCAGGGAGAAAAACGCGGTTTTGGCTTCAGCCACATCTTTTACAATTTGGGCTTTAAGCTGATCCAGGGACTGAAATCGTATTTCATCTCTGATCTTTTGCTTGAAATGAACTTCTACATAACGCCCGTAAATTTCTTTATCAAAATCAAATAAATGTGCCTCCAGAATGACATTGGAACCGCCGTCAACCGTTGGTCTTGTGCCTACATTCGCAACACCCTCAAATTCACGCCCATCAATACCCGTCATCGTTACAGCAAATACGCCGTTAATAGGGGTATTTTTTCTGAACATCTGTATATTGGCGGTAGGATAGCCAATGGTTCGGCCGCGTTTGTCGCCGTGTGCTACACGTCCACAAACAGAATAACAGTAACCGAGCATTTTTTCAGCCAATGCTAAATCGCCAGCACCCAACGCATCCCGGATCAAAGTGCTGCTAACTCGCAGTCCATCGACTTGATAAGATCCGGTTCCTTCAACATCAAAACCGAATAATTTACCCTTGTCCTTGAGCATCGGCATATTTCCCCGTCGGGCTTTGCCAAAATGAAAATCGTCACCGACCACCAGATGTTTTATATTCAACTTTTTGACTAGCACCTCTTCAATAAACTGCTCAGCATCAAAATTAGCAATATATTGATTAAAAGGCACTATTAATAAATTATCAACAGGCAATTTAGAAAACTGGATCACTTTCTCTCGCAAGCGCATTAACCTTGACGGCGCATTTTCTCCCAGAAAATACTCCAGCGGCTGCGGCTCAAAAATCATCACAACAACAGGTAGTTCTAATGATTTTCCTCGCTCAGCCAGCTTTTTTATTACTGCGCTATGGCCCAAATGCAAACCATCAAAATTGCCGATTGTCAGGACACAACCGGTTTTTAACGGTTCTAAATGAGATAGTCCCCTAATTAGATGCATGAATATAATGAATTAAAAAGGTTTTATTCTATCATGGCTAAAAATTTCCAGCAGGCAAAAAAAAAGCCCGGAGGAATCCCACCGGGCTTTTTTATAAATCAGTAATGATTTATTTCATCATTGATTTTTTGAACATGCTGTCCAATTTGCTGTTTGTATCTTGAGCATATTGAGCCGCACGATTAGCAGCAGCTTCAGCAGAAGCAGCTTGTGAAGCAGCAGAATCAGCAGCACTTTTTGCGCTAGATGCATCAGCAGATGCTTGTGCAACAGAAGTTTTCAAGCCATCAACTTGTGATTGTAAGTTTTCGATGTCAGAAGTGCTTGCGCAACCAACAACTAAGCTAGCAACAAGAGCAACCATAGATAATTTCATTACTTTCATATTTTTTTCCTTACTTAAAGTTAATACTACAAAAAAATGCTTACTAGCATTAATTCTGCACTATTTTAAATTAGTTTTCCAGTATTATTTTATTTTTACGACGGTTCCCTTATCCATCCATTGGCTTAAATGATCAATCTGGCCGTTAGTTAAAGCAATACAACCATGAGTCCAATTCATTGATTTATGTATTTTTTCATCGGCTCTGCCCAAACCATGAATCCCTATACGCCCACCCAACGGCGTATTTTGCGGTGGCACTTGATGAGACCGATGAGCACCGATGATACTGTCGTAAGCTACCTGATTAATAACTCCATTTTCCAAGGCCTTTTCAGCGTCTTCAGAAGAAGGATAGGTTAAACCAAAAAACTTTCTAAACGTACTTTGCTCACCAACCCAGCCTATTTTGTAGCTACCAAAAGGCGTTATATTATCACCGCGATGGTTTTTAAATCCGGCTCCACCCTGACCTATCGCGATATCCGTCAAGGTTTCAAGCGTCTTCTCACCTTTTTTTACCTCAATGGTCAGTGTTTTCGTATCCACTAAAAGCCAGACATTATCATCTGCAATGACCGCAAAAGAAAACAAACAGCAATACAGTACTAAATAAATTCGTAACATAAATGATCTACACTAGAGAGGAATTTTGGTGTACTTTAGAACACCACGCTAATTGTCGAACTTAAAGGATACAGCATGCAAATAGAAACTATCACAACGCATCCGTACAACGACCAAAATCCAGGAACATCTGGACTTAGAAAAAAAGTTAAAGTATTTCAGCAACCAGGCTATCTCGAAAATTTTGTTCAAGCCATTTTCGATACACTAGAAGACTTTACCGGGACAACACTGGTACTGGGCGGAGACGGGCGCTATTTTAACAGACCGGCCATACAAATCATCATCAAAATGGCTGCCGCCAACGGTTTTGGTCATCTCATTATAGGTCAAGGTGGATTACTGTCTACCCCGGCAGCCTCTCATGTCATCAGAAAAAATAATGCTTTCGGTGGTTTAATCCTTTCTGCTAGCCACAATCCAGGCGGCCCTGATGAAGATTTCGGCATTAAATACAATGTAGGCAATGGTGGACCTGCCCCCGAAAAAGACACCAACGCCTTTTATCAGCGCAGTTTGAAGATCGATAATTATAAAATAGCCCACATTGAAGATATTAATCTGGATTTAATCGGCACTCAAAAAATAGATCATCTTGTCGTCACTATTATCGATCCGGTGACTGATTATGCCGAACTGATGCAGTCTATTTTTGACTTCAAGTTACTCAAACAAAGCATCAGTTCCGGCTATATCACTTTGCTTTTTGATGCCATGCATGCGATTACCGGCCCTTATGCAAAAAGAATTCTGGTAGACATGCTGGGGGCAACACCAGATTCCGTCATTAATGCCGAACCTTTAGAAGATTTTGGCGGCCATCACCCAGATCCCAATCTAGCACATGCCAAAGAACTGGCAGAAATCATGTTTGGGCCTGTCGCCCCCGTTTTTGGCGCCGCCTCTGATGGCGATGGCGACCGTAATATGATTACCGGCCGTCATATTTTTGTAACACCTAGCGACAGTCTGGCAATTATGGCGGCTAATGCGCATTTAATTCCGGCTTATGCCCAGGGCTTACGCGGTGTGGCTAGATCCATGCCCACCAGCCAGGCGGTAGATCGGGTCGCCGCCTGTTACAACATTCCGTGCTACGAGACACCGACCGGCTGGAAATTTTTCGGCAACCTTCTGGATGCAGGAAAAATAACCTTATGCGGCGAAGAAAGTTTTGGCACTGGCTCTGATCATGTCAGGGAAAAAGATGGTTTATGGGCGGTGTTATTTTGGCTAAATTTAATCGCGGTAAAGCGCCAGTCGGTTGCTGATATTGTCCACGAGCACTGGCAAAAATTCGGCAGGGATATTTATTGTAGACACGATTATGAAGCCGTAGACATGGCTATTGCCAACGGCATTGTTGAGCATCTGAGGGATTTATTGCCGACACTAGCTAAGCAAACGTTTGGTGAATACACCGTTAGCTATGCCGATGAATTCAGCTATGAAGATTCGGTAGATGGCAGTATTAGTAATAATCAAGGCATACGCATTGGCTTTGACAATGGTTCGCGTATTATTTTTCGTTTATCAGGAACCGGAACCGTCGGAGCAACCTTAAGAATCTACCTGGAACGCTTTGAAGCTGACGTATCTAAACATAATCAAGATGCCCAGCTTGCTTTGGCTGAGTTAATCAACCTTGCCGAGCAGTTTTGCGAAATTAAAACCCGCACCGGCAGGACTGAACCGGATGTGGTGACTTAAAAACAGCATGGTTATCACTGTTGATTATGAAGATTGGTCTATTTTTCGAGACGCCACTATTGCGCGGATAGCGGTATTACTCGTTGATTTGGCTAGCACTTATAATTTAGCCAAACTCAAGAAAAAAGAAACGTGGTGGTGTGAAAGACCAAAAGCAAAGGTAAAATCCGATAAAAAACACCCTGAAAGGGCTGCTGTTCTAGGTTAAGTTGGTAGCCATGATATCCAAGGATGGATTCTTTCCAGCACCCAAAAACTTCCCAAAATCAAAGAAAACCATGCCACCCAATCCGGCATGTTATCCAATAACATTGAAGATTTTTTAAGACTCCATAGCAAAATAAGCAAGGCAAGAGCAAATAATAACTGCCCTAATTCTATGCCTAAGTTAAACCCAAGCACAGAGACTATGAGGAAGCGAGTCTCCGCTGAGATACTGGACATTGAACTTGCAAAGCCCAAACCATGAAACAAACCAAAACTAAAAACAACAACACATTCCTGCCAAAGTTTGGGATGAATATTCCTAATTTGCAAGAATGCGGTGAGCATAATGGTGAAAGCAATAATAGGCTCAATCAAAGTAGCGTTCAGCTGGATAAAGCCCTGCGAGGCCAAGGCATAGGTCAGCCCATGAGCCAGTGTAAATGAGCTAAGTACCCAAAGCCAACGACGCATACTTGTATTGACTATTAGTAAAACACATAAAAAAAGCAGATGATCAAAGCCAGTCAAAATGTGAAATAATCCCTCTTGCAAGAAAGCGTACAAAGTGCCCCATGAGTTTTTCAGGAAAAGATGTTCAGTGTAAATAGCAGACATTTTGGCAAATTCTGCATCGTCACCTCGCTGTATATGAAAGAGATAATCTTCGCCCAACCAAGCGGCATTAACTTTCAACAATACAGGTTGCAACAAGCCCGATGATGAAAGTTTGAGATATCTTAGCCATTCAATTTGTAATGTCTGGTGTTGACTATCTGACGACATAGTAACGGCAATTTGATCATCTATGACTTCGCCTTGCTCTGCCCCCCATGACAGGCGAATGGCAGTATCCAGTTGCCTAATGATTTCTTTTTTTTGTGCGTCGATTTTTTCTGGAAAACCCACACCATCTAAGGCAACATCAATGCCTTTGAAAGTTTGAAGGGGCACACTGATTAGTATTACTGCTTTGTCTGGCAAGATATTAACGGAAGCGTAGCCTGCAGAATTCAAATGTGCATGCGTGACACAAGTAAATAAACACAGACTCCAAAAGACACTAGCGACCAAGAAATAACGAAATAATTTCAATGTATTTCTCGCTCGCTTGTTTTTATCAATGACAATTAAATTTTAAATTAACAATTTATGCATCCTTCACCTAACGGTACCACCTAAATATACGTTGTTATTAAAGTTGTTATTGGTACGGGAGCGAAAATATGGAATGCTATTGGTTTTTCCTATATAGGCACCTTTCATAAGTACATGCATGTCAGTGGTATAGTTAAGCAACTCGGGCTTGTCATTGCTGCTGTGAGCGTGGTAGTGATAACCAATGCCATCATGATTGTGCCCGCCAAAGCCATCCAGTGCCGTACTGTAGCCCAAAAGAGCTGAATCTGTGGTGGTTCGATACCTGCCAAAAAGTGCAATACCATCATAGCCAACGCCGATCAATGGCGGATGAGTTTTATTCAAATAATCACTGTCGTTGTATAAGCCCAAACCAAGGCCCGACTGATAACCGTCAGCATGGCAGTGAGGTCCACCGCCGCCCTGTCCCACGTGGCAACCACTGGCCGAAAGCTCACCTGCAAGATGTGAAGGCACTAAGGTATTGTTGTAGGCAGGGAACATCACGGAACCGTCGATCAACAAACCGTTGTCAGCGCTATCCGCCCAAGTGTAAACGTTCTGAGTCGCAGTAGTGCCAGGCACATCAAGCCACAAGTTACTAGTGAAGGTGTTGTCTGTGACAGCACTCACCTGACCATAGTCCTTCATAGGAATCATCAATACATAATTTTCTAAATTAGAAAACCGTGTGACTTTAGAAGTTGGATAACCACCCGACCCATCACCTGGCGGATGCGGAATGTCTTTAAGACCATTGGGTGAAGCTTGATTGCCATAAGTCACCACAACCATGAAAGGATGATATTTGCCACTGCTGTCTTTCTCGTTAGTGTAATACACGTAAGGCACCAAATTTTGTCCAGGTGCGCCATCAGCAATGGAATCACTGACCAACTTAGACGTAAGCGCGCGGTCTCTGAATGCGGTATAAAGCGCCGTGTCGTAACGCAGCGCCTCACCATTAGCGATGACTGCCTTTTTGATGCTTGCGAGCATGGCATCGGCATTGACTTTAGTGGTAGCGTCTGCTCCTGGCGTGAGAACTTGTCCACGATATGTTGCATTCACTTGCGTATAAATAGCACCTGAAGTTCCCTCTACAGCGGCAACCGTTACCTTAGACAAAAAGGGCGCAGCGGCATTAGTTACAAAGGGAATGGCGTTTGGATTTATGAAAGAGGGAATGCCTAAATTAAAAGGCGAATTAAAGAGGTAAAGCTGGGTAGCAGCATTGGCTGGTACTACTAAACCGAAAACGCCAGCCGTGAGCTTAACATAGTAGTCTTTTGCACTGAAAGTAGTGTCTTCAGTCCAAGCACCTGTGTAAGCAGTCGCTTGATTCGTAGCGGCCGAAGTAAAGCTGTACTTGTAACGTTTCTTCGCTTGCAATAGATGGTTCGTGCTGTCGTAAAAAAATGTTACATAGCCATAAGTAGGTGAGGCTTTACCAAAATTATTTCTGAACTTGAGCTTATTGCCATCGCTTACGTCAAAGTCCAAGGAATTATTGGGCTGCAAGTGAGAGTCAAGCCTAAAGTAGCCCGAGGTATCTGCAATCGCTTGAAAAATTTTCGATAGGTAGGGGCTGTAGGCAGCACTGCTGACCAACGTACCGGTCTCGGCTACATAGCCTGTAGTTGAACTGTAGGTTGCACCAATTTGTAAATAGTTGGCTGTAGTGCTTGCAGTTGATGCATCTGAGATCAGATAGCGACTTCGGTTTGCGATAGTGGCGGCGGCAATCAGCGTAGGCGTCGTGATAGTCGTTTGAATAGCGGTACTAAAGGGAGCCGGTCCGTAATACAAGGAAGCCGTCGAGCAGGCATTAAGTGTTGAACAGCTGCCACCTATTTTTATTACATTGCCTACAATGACCACTACGTTGTAATAAGGCTGACTACCCACATTCACAAGCGGAATGCTAAGTTGGTTGTTGAGTGAATTGTATGAATCATAGGAAAGGGATGGGCTACTGGCAGATCCCACGCTGATCAAAGAAAAGTTGATATCAACATCGGTGTAAAAAACATTGCCCACTTTCACCAAAGGTACTGAGAGTACACCTGTACTGATATTGTATGAGTCTGCAGCTTGAGCAGGACTCAACCAATGACACGCTAAACACAGTAAAAGTATAAGGCGGCACATTTGGTTAGTTTTCATTTGAGTTGAGTTGAATTGATTAAAATGCATATGAAGTAAATTACCCCGGCCTAAAGCCCATTATTCGCTCTTTGTGAGCATAATTTATTGAATTTTAAGTATTTTTATTTCTTACATTCAACTCAGTAAGTGCAATCGAAAATAAGAGGAAAAAAGAAGGCCAGCTGATATAGTAGTTACAGGCCTTTTCAATCCGACCAAAGATGAGCAAGCGCATGAGTAACTATAAACAGCTAATCCAGGTACAAAGATACCAGATTGAGATATTAAAGAAAGCAGGAAGAGATAGCTAAGTTGCTGAGCGTATCGGAATCAACGATTTCTAGGGAGTTGAAGGGAAAGAGCGGTTATAGTCCGAAACAGGCGCAAATCCCCACAATCGGTGGCTTTAGCCTTCCATATTATGAGCAATACTATGCAGCGAGCAAATCAAAAATACACCCGCCGCAATCAGGGCTATTTGCTGTAACGAGTTCTTCATATCGGTCTTTTTATGTAATGACGGGATCAAGTCAGCTACCGCAATATAAATAAAGCTTGAGGCTGCTAGCACCAGAAAATACGGCAAGCTGTCATGTAAATCTTCCAGGCCAAAATACGCCAACACTCCACCCAAAACTGTCGTTAAACTAGCGAGCATATTGTAAAAAAGCGCTTTGCTTTTGGAATAGCCGCTGTGCAATAAAATCGCAAAATCACCAACTTCCTGAGGAATTTCATGCGCAGCAACCGCCAAACTGGTGACTATACCTAATTGCACGTCGGTCAAAAAGGCTGCCGCAATTAAAACGCCATCAACGAAATTATGAATACCGTCACCGATAATAATCAATGCACCAGCCGACTTGGCTCCACCGTGGCTATGACTATGACCGTGCTCATGATTATCTTCATCACCATGCGCCTCGCAACTGCCGGAGTGACAATGCCGCCAGATCAATAATTTTTCCAAAACAAAAAAACCCAGTATCCCCGCTAAAATTGTCCCAGATAAGGTTTGAAACTGCTCGGGCTTAACCTTTTCAAAAGCTTCAGGAATCAAGCCCCAAAAGGCAACTGCCAATAATGCGCCTATCGCAAAACTGATCCCGTGCGGTAATATTGCATTCCTGCGATCATCAGGTAATAACAGAAAAATAGCCGCTGCCATCACGCTTAACACACCGCCCACTGCGGTAAAAATAATAATATATACTAACAAACTCACTCTGTTACGTTCTCCAAATTAGCGTAGCCATACGCCCTGTTTCTTTATCCCGACGGTAAGAATAAAAACGTTCATAGTCGGTGACGGTACAAAAATTGCCGCCGTAAATCTTATCTATACCCAGCATAGCCAGTTCAATTCGGGCCAACTGGTAAATATCCGCCAGCCACTGACCATTGCTTTGCGGCTTAAAAGCCAAGCTGAATGCCGCTGATTTTTCCAGAAAAGCGGTTCGTACTTCAACACCAACTTCAAAGCGTTCAGGTCCGATTGCAGGACCCAGCCAAACCAGAAAATCTCCGTCAATCCCCACTTTTTTGAAAAGGGGGATTTTCATTGCTGCCAACGTATTGCCGATCACGCCTGCCAGCAAGCCTCGCCAGCCGGCATGAATTGCTGCCACCTGACGTCCATCCGCAGTACAAACCAGCAACGGTAAACAATCCGCTGTCATGACGGCACAGACCACACCGGATTGAGCCGTATAACTAGCATCAGCTTGTTGCAAAAGGGCATTTGCCGCCTGTACTGCCCGATTACCATGCACCTGATCCAGCCAAAACGGTTCGCCAGGCAAATTCAACCATTTTTTAATCAGTTGTCGATTTTTTTTAACTTGCTTTGCGTCATCGCCCACATGCAGAGCCAGATTAAGATTGGTATAAGCCCCGCCGCTACGCAGCGTAGTTGCCGCGCACACATTCGCCGGTGCAGGCCAATCGGGTGTCAGCCAGTGTTTAACACCGCTCATTTTCAGCCAACGCTGCCAATAATCGAGTCATATCTTCGGGCATGGGTTGTTCCCATTCGCAATATTCATCAGTAACAGGATGCTGTAAACCCAGCTTTGCCGCATGCAGAGCCTGACGCTTGAAGCTACGCAATTCTTTTTCTAATTGCTCGCTGCAATCTGGCGGCATTTGAAAGCGCCCACCATAGACTTGGTCACCGAGTAAAGGAAAACGAATATGCGCCATATGCACCCTAATCTGATGGGTACGGCCGGTTTCTAACTTAACCTGAACCAAAGTATGACGAGTAAATCTCTGGCCGACCCGGTAATGTGTCACGGCTTCCTTGCCATTTTCTCTGACTGCATAGCGTTTACGATCGGTAGGGTGCCTGCCGATAGGCTCATCCACAGTACCACCTGCGGTCATTCGACCCCGGGTAATTGCCTGATATTCACGGGTAATCGCTCTGGCTTGTAGCTGCTGGGTCAGACTGTTATGAGCTTGCAAGGTTTTGGCAATCATCAACAATCCACTGGTTTCCTTATCAATCCTATGTACTATGCCCGCTCTGGGCAAGGTTTCCAGATGATTATCATGATTTAGCAACGCATTTAACAAGGTGCCGTTCCAGTTCCCTATTGCCGGATGCACCACCAGACCTGCGGGCTTGTTCACAATTAATAAACATTCATCTTCAAATATAATTTCAAGTGGAATCGGTTCAGGTTCGGCGATCACCACTATTTCAGCCTCGGCATCCAGAACTATCGTTTCCCCCCCGACCAATTTATCTTTTGCTTTAAGCGTTAGCCCATTGACCTGAACCCGCCCTGCTTTCACCCAAGTTTGCAGTTTACTGCGCGAATAATCTGCAAATAATTCCGCAAGCACTTGATCCAAGCGCATGCCCGCCATTTCGTGTGGCACTTCTTCTGTCAATCTTGTCATAACAAATTCTTCTGATTAACCCATTGTTAAGTTATACTCGAAAGATACTCAAGCCATCTCAAGTATCGCTTTATATCCAGCGAGAAAAACCCCTTATATTACAGCCTGTCGTTAGCACTATGCGATTAATTTTAATTAAATTCTTATTTATTTGTTGTTTAAGCCTGTCTCTTCAAGGTTGTGAGACGCTTAAAAGCCTTACTTCCGGTGACTCTGATACCGTTGACGAATATGCCGACTGGAACTCTGAAAAGTTTCGCGGCCAGGCTAAAACCGCGCTAGACAGCGGTAACTATGATAAAGCCATCAAACTTTACGAAGCACTCGAATCCCGCTATCCCTTTGGTGATGAATCTGCGCAAACACAGCTGGATATCGCTTATGCCTATTTCAAAAATGGTGATCCTGAAGCCGCAATCGCCGCCGCCGACCGTTTTATCAAAATCAACCCGCGTAGCTCCAGCGTTGATTATGCATATTATTTAAAAGGTCTAGTTAATTATAATCGTGGCATAGGCTTTATCGATCGTTTCTTGCCTACGGATACCTCACAACGTGATCCTGGGACTGCGCGTGACGCTTATGAAAATTTTGCCGAACTAATCCGCAGATTTCCAAACAGCAAATATGTAGCCGATGCCCAGCAACGCATGATTGCACTTAAAGACAATCTGGCCATGCATGAAGTCCACGTCGCTCGTTTTTATATGAAGCGCAAAGCGTATGTTGCCGCGATCAACCGGGCCTCCACCGTAATTGACAAATACCCGCGTACCCCAGCCGTTCCCTATGCACTGCAAATCATGCAGGATGCGTACAGCAAACTTGATCTACCTGATCTTGCCAAAGATACCTCCCGGATTTATGAGCTCAACTATCCAAATGGCCCTCCAATACTCGAACATAAAGACTCCACCTTTTCGCACAAGGTCTGGGATTTTATCGGTCTAGAAAAGTAACTCATTTTTTGAACTGCGCTTGAATCCTGGCAATAGTCGGTAATTCTGAACGATCGGCTAGTTAGAACTTTGCTTTATCAATTGTTCAAGCAGACATAATAACTTTTTATTCTCGTTCCCACGCTCCCGCGTGGGAATGCATACCGTCCTCACCATCTCCGGCTAACCTCCAATAACCCTGATTTCCCAGCATAATCTCTGGTACTGGAATAGCGCCAATGTGCGGCTTCGTCGACATAACCGCGCTTCACCGGGTTTTGGTGAATATATTCAATCTTTTGCCGCATCATATCCTCTCCCTGAATCAGTTCAGGGTGAACGCCTTCCTGCCAGAATTGATACGCACGATCAT
>CANNNV010000067.1 GCA_947506155.1 Methylococcaceae bacterium | reverse complement strand
TAACTTGCAATGGGTAAACTGGAAATACAATATTAACATGCAATTAAAAAAAACACCTAAATTCTTTAAATATAGTCGTTTTAATATGGCGCTATTTAGGGATGTTTATGGCGATATATTACCTTTTAATAATACTTAATCAATGGACTAACGTTTAACGGAAGTTTCTGGAACAACAACCTTACTTTGATAAATTCCGGTTAATTTGCGTTTGAATTCATCGGAAATCAGCCTGGAATCCTGTTTGCTTTTCACCACACGCGGTGTAATCAAGACAACTAGTTCCGTTTTATCCTTATTGTTAATAGTATTGCCAAACATTGACCCTAGCCAGGGAATTTCATGAAAAAACGGAATTCCGGCTTTACTCAAGCCGTTATTTTCTGTAATCAATCCACCCAACACTATAGTTTCTCCATCCAATACAGCAACGGAACTTTCAATTTCTTTCTTGTTAATGGTCGCGGTAGACGTCACCCCATTAGTTTGCGGTACGACACCACTGACAACTTGTTTTATTTCCATGATAACCATGCCGTTCGCATTAACCCTAGGCGTAACATCGAGCGTCACACCGGTATCTTTATATTGAATGGAGCTGGATTGGGCGATACTTGCCGTCGCAAGGGGCACTGATGTTGTGCTGGTTTGTATCGGCACCTGATCACCTACGTTGATTTTTGCTTGCTGGTTATTCAACACCATCAACGAGGGTGAGGAAATGACATTGATATTGTTTTTTGTCGCTTGTGCACTTAATAATGCGTTAACTACGCCGGAGTTATAAACAGCGCTCAGACCACCTGTCGCAAAAGCTGCGCCACTTGCACTAGCCATACTGCCCAGGGTGGTGGTGCCGGAGCCGCTACCAACACTGCTTCCGCCATGATCTAAAAACCACTGTATGCCATATTTTAAATCATCTTTTAAATCAACAGAAACTATCGTCGCATCAATCAACACCTGTAGCGGTAATATATCAAGTTGCTTGATAACCGGTAGCATTACATCGTATTCTCGAGGTGTAGAAACAATAATCAGGGCATTATTGGCTTTATCTGAAATGATTTTGACGTTCTCAATATTGGCGACTGTTGCCGTACCTGTTGCCGAAGAACCACTGGTCTGACTGGATTTTTTTGTCTTTTTGGTGCTGACCGTAGTACTAGTCGTGGTCTCTCCGGGTTGCTTGTTAGTGACTTCAGCAGACTGTTTACCCGGTACAACCTTAGCTGATTTATCTGTAGCCTGGGCGCCAGTAAAAATTTCATTCAAAGTACCGGCTAGATCTTCAGCATTGGCATGCTGGACTTTATAGACATTAACGCCGCCGCCTGATGCTGTATTGGCTCTATCCAACCGAAGTACCCAGCTTTCAATATCCTTTAAATAACGTGATTGATGGGTAATTGCCATAACCGCATTCAAACGCTCGATAGGGATAAAGCGAAAAAAATCAGAGTCATCATCTTTGCTATTTTTGTTAAATATTTCTTCCAGTTCTTTAATTAGCGTTTCCGGTTCACTATGGGCCAACGGAAACAAACCGAAAGAACGGCCTTTCAACACGTCAATATCAAACGTGCTGACCATATCCATCACCCGTCCCAGTTCGTCGGGTGTGCCAGAAGCGACCAGGATATTACGTGTGCCATCGACCGTGAGTATAGTTTTATCCTGCACCAGCGGTTTGATAACTTCGACCAAATCTTGCACTGCAACATTTCTAATCGGGATAACTCGAACTTGATAACCTGTTTTACCAGCAGCACCGGGAGCTATAAAACTGGAACTGTACAGGGCTTCGCTAGCTGGTTCGATGTGATAGATGCTGGCATCCTTAATCAGCACGGCATTATTCATGCGCAGTACCATCTCAAGAGTCGGAATCAACTCGTCTTTGCTTAACGGATCAGTTGTTTGCAACGTGACCTTACCTGCCACTTTGGGACTAAGTACGTAATTTTTTCCGAGTATATCGCTTAACACAACCTTGGCGACTTCTCCCAAATCAGCATCGTCAAAATTAAGGCTGTACGCGCCTTCACCTGTGCCTTTAGTTTTTCTATGCGATGTTGCAGTATCCGGAACAAACTGATTAGTGCCGGGAAAAATCTCGCTTTTTTCCCGTATTTTTTCAATAGCCAGGATCTTGTCTTGCGGTTTTTCATCCACATCAATCGGCATATTTTCCACGGGATTTAACGGTAATTTAGTTACCTGCTTCGGACCAATTAATTCACAACTTGAAAGCGATAAACCGGCGACTACCAAACAGCACGCAGCTGTTATTTTTTTGACCTTAGTCATTGATTAACCTCGGGTATCTGTTCATTAGTGTCTTCAATAGGTGCAGGAGGTTCAGGGATAGTAGGTGGGAGTGAAAAAGGCGAAGGTATAGCGGGTATGGCATTATTTACTCCGGGTAGCGCGGTTTTTAATTTTGCTTTTCTAAGCAACAGTTCTTTATCGTTACTGCCTTGCCTGAGCAGAACATGATCTTTGTTTATTACGATCAATTTCCAGCCATCGAGATCATCACCTACGGTTAATTTTCGGGTGTTATCTTTAGCAATCTTTGATTTTGAGCGACTGAATAATGCCGATATGGATTTGTTGGTGCCGTAAACACCAACCAGCAACCAATCGAAGTTTTCTGATTTAGCTGCGGCCAACTCTGCCTCGGGGGTAGGTTCCTCTACAGCTCGTCTACCTTTAATAAATAAAGGTCTAGCCACTAAATCAACATAACTTTCTTCTGGCTGTTTGGTCAATTCTATTTCAGGCAATACCTCAGATTTATAGTCTTGCTGTTTTTCCGAGCTTATCGATGTCAGTAAATTGTGTTGTGTGTAACGTGCGAATAACCATTCTGCTGCAATAATTAAACACAAGATAACGCTGATAGACACGAGCAATTTTATCAATTTTATATTCATTACGGCTGCTTTCTCATAAGGCTAACAGCTTGAAAATTAATATTTAATTCATTGCTTTGTTCAATCTGCCGAGTTTTTCTGCTTCTTACTCCACGCATCGGTCTAATGTCTATCTGATTAATGATAATTAACGGGATTGATGTTTCAATCTTATACAGTACGGTACGTAAAACTTCGCTATTGCCAGTCATTCTTACACTGACGGTTATGCGGCTAAATTCATTTTTGGTGGTGATGGGAAGCGCTTGGGTACTGCTCAATTGCCCCCCTGCCTCGACAATCGCTTTTTTAATGAACTCCTGAATCTCGGCTGAAGCCAACGCACCGGTACTTTGGCTATTCAAAAGACCTCGCGCTAAATACTGCTCTTTGAGTGTATTCATGTTAGTAAGGACAGCGTCTTTTCGTGCCAGAATTCGCTCATATTGTCGCAATCTAAAAACAAGATTATTTTTAGCCTCGTGCAGCTCCAACCCCTTATTAATCAATGGCACAATAACAATCAAACCACTTAGCAGTATTGTCGTAACCAGCAGTCCCACTGCCAGCCAACGTTGTATTTGCTTACTGCTAGCCTTGATCATAACCCACTCTTGGTCTGCGTAGTCACGTCAACCGTAATCTGAAAACGCTCCTGCCCGCTAATTTTATCCTGGGTAACCGGTGAAACGAACCGAGTGTTGGCAAAGATGTTAGCGTCTTCGAGAACCCCAATTAAGGCTGAAGCAGCTGGTGATTCACCTTGTATTTGTAGATGTCCGTCCGAGTACTGCGCATAACTCAGCCAAGTATCATCTTTCATTAAGCTGCTTAAGGTATTGAGCATATCAATAACTGCCGGAGCGCTATTTTTTTCAGCTATCAACAGACGTGTTTCATTAATCATCGCGTCAATCTCTTGTTGCATAGTCTTAACGGCTTTGGCATCCTTTTCTATCGCAGCGATTTTTTCTTGTAACACATTAACCGTTTGATATTCAAACCAGACTGGTAGCACCAGCGTGGTGCCCAGCAGTAACAGTATCCAGACCAGCAGTCCGGTATAAATTAGATATGGAGTATTGGCCGTTTTTTCTCTTAGACTTTCAGGCAATAAATTGTAGCGGTCATAGGATTTTTCAGAATCATTAGGCGTCGCTTCATAATCAACGAACAATGGTGACATACCCATAGCCTTGAGGTCCTCATACAGACCATCCAAAGTTATTTTAGGCGTTAATATCAGCATAATTCTAATTTGCCCAGGCTCATGCTCACCCTCCAGTGGTTTAATCGCAAAATAAACCTGCTCCGCCTTAAATGGTGTATACCGATCAAGCTCATAGGCCACAACCTGGGTCAGGTTTTCTTTTGTAGCCACCGGCAAGGACAGCTCTTTTTGTATGGCCTGCTCTGTAGTTAGCCGGAGTATTAACTTCGCTTTGATCAGCCTTTCATCTTTTACCAGCAAAGCTTTATACTCGGCTGTACCCGATGAATTGCGTTCCAATATGACCAGTGGCTCTGGGATGTTCGTCACGCTAGAAACATAAGTTAGTGCTAATTGAGTACCTTCGGGACGAACGATAATAAAGCCCTGTTGCTCAAAAAATAGCGGCCTGATTTTTTCAGGTACCAAAAAGTCAAGTTCATGTCGCCACCAGCGCAAAAACTTCTTAACATCCAAGTTAATTGCTGAATTCAGGCTCGCCATACTGTCTCACTAGTAACTCATTTTTATCATTAGTAAATAAGGAATCCTGTTCCATCGGGTTACCCTGCCATCGTTGGACTTCAAATAAGCCGGCCCCGGTAGCGTCCGCTTTTTTTATCAGCACCTTGATGTTAGCTGTTGAGCCATCAGCCAACAAGGCTTCGGTAACAACTGTGATCATACCACTTTGTGTTGCAGGCATTGCCTGCGCCGGTATTGCCTGGGGAAGGATCGTCGTTCCGGACAAACTTGCGCCAAATGTTTCAAACTGCGGTGCAGGCAGGCCGTTTATTGCGTTTTCTGTTCGGACTTTAAGATAGCTGTCTATTAAACCAGCATCAATCCCTGGCAACACTTGTAAAACTTCTTTGGTCGCCTGAGTTAAATCGACTTTCGGCTGTCCAGAATAGACCGTAATCCGATTTTCTAGCCATTTGAAAACGTGTTCAGTCATACCTAATACCAGTTGTAATTCTTCAATTGATTGAAACGGCTTATTGCTAGGCTGATAACTTAAGCCTGCTTTTTTATACTCGTCTTTTTCAGCACCATCTAATTGCACCAGCTCATCTGCATCGCGCCAATCAAGTAACGCATTAACCAGTTTGGTTTGCAACTCCTTATCCAAGGGCGCGTAAGTCATCAAGTTTTGTAACGAAGTTTGATCGGCACTGTTTAAATCAATTTTACCGGCTTCAGCAAACAGTCGAATTCTGACCGTAGACTCAACATAATCTAATTGGTAAAGGCTACCATCGGTACGCCAGCGTTGCAGCTGATCAGGGTTCAATAACATCAGTTCCGCAACAGCCAGTCCTGATTCGGCGATAGCCATGGCCTGGGCATTATGACTACTGCCGCTGACGATCGCTGCTTCGCGCCGCATACTCAGCGCAAAACTACCGGCCATAATAGTCAGCAGGCTCAACACCCACAAAACTAACACCAGCGCAAAGCCCTTAAGCTGACTCAAAAAGGCGCCGCTAGGGTTGCTGTTAACGCATTATTACTGACAGGACTGGTCGCTTTAAGCGCTATAATCATTTCCGGCCAAAAAATGTCATTTGTTGTACTCATACTGATTTTTACCAGCTGAGGTTGTGCAGTCTTAGCCAGCCATTCCTCCTGCCAGCGACTTTCACCACCTTCATCGGCAGCACCAAAATAACTCAGCTTAAAATCGCTGACCCGTTTTAACAAAATCACTTCTTCCGTTCGCCATGATTCGCCTTCGGTTACTGGAAAAAACGGTGTTAAGCTCACCGTGATAACCGACTCCTTAAGCTCAATAGAAAATAGCTGCATACCCGGTCTTCCTACACTGGCAGGAAAAACAGAGACAAACTGCATGGACTGTTTTTTGCCTTGAAAAGAGAAAATCTTTTCGTCGCTGTTTTGCCCCGAACTTATTCCCGATTGGCTCTTAAAATCGTTCCATAACGGAATAGCTGAGGGTAAATGTCGCTGAAAAAAGTTATACACGACCGCAACTTCGTTCACGTCAGCCATTTTATTTTCCCCTTGTTCCCAGCTTTGCGCGCAAATTTTCAAGCTGGCAAACAACAGCACCACCATAATGCTTAATAGCGTCATAGCTATTAGCACTTCAATCAGCGTGAATCCCTTAGAAAAATTGTGTACCCTACGAGCCGGATTCATAATACTTTAGTCGCCAATTTTAGCGTGATTAGTTCAAGCTCACGGCCATCCCAGCTTACCGTCACCTTAACCTTAAACAGCTCGGCCGGCACGACGGTAGCATCGAAATTTTCAGCAGTGAATAAAAAAGGGCTGACCGATACCTGCCAATGGTATTTTTCATTTTTTACTCCGTCAGTTACACCGTTTTGCAGTGGCGTTTCGATGCCCGTGCGAGCCATAAACGATTCGGCAATTTGCACGGCAGCACTATAGTCCTCAGCAACACCGGCGGTATTAACACCAGCAGAAAATATCTTCAGTAATATGCCCAGGGATAGCGCCAAAATTGAAAACGCAATCAGAATTTCCAGTAATGAAAAACCACGCTGTTTATTCATTTTCAAGTTCAACCTGTCCGGTTAACCAATTTATATCGATTTTCCACTTGGCCTGACCCCGCTCCAACGTGACTCTACCACCGGTAGACGAGCCGTCGGCAAAAAAGCGGATATTCGCCGTACCTTGTTCAGTTAACTCGTTTTGTGCTGTCACTACGGTCAGATTAATGGCTTTAGGCAGTGGATAACGTTTGTCCCGACCACTGACCGTGTAGCTGTTATCACTCAAATCAACAGTAACGGTGGCTTCCTGACGCGTCATCAACGCCTGTCCTCGGGCATAACGCAGCGCTGAAACAATATCTCTGGCGGCTGCCTTGATTTCTGTAGAGTCATTGCCTGAAGACAAATTAAGCCCGATCACCGAAAAACCCAGTACCACGACCAAAAGCACTACCGTCAATTCCAGCAAAGTAAATCCGCGCTGGCGGCAAGAGCCTGCCGCCTGACAAATCATTCCCAACTATTAATATCCTGATCTTCGCCGGTGCCGCCTTCCTTGTTATCTGAACCATAGGTAAACAAATCAAATTTCCCATGCTCACCGGGAGCGACGTAATGATAGTCTTGTAGCCAGGGATCCAGCGGCATTTTGGTTTTACGCAAATAAGGGCCATTCCAACGTTTGGCACTCTCGGGTGACTCAATTAAAGCTTTCAGGCCTTGCTCAGAACTGGGATAACCACCCAAATCCAGTTTGTACATATCCAACGCAGCCGATAGATCCTCAATTTGCACTCGCGCTGCTTTGGTTTTGGATTCGCCCATGTGCTTCATGACTTGCGGCCCAACTATCCCGGCCAGCATCGCAATAATACCCAGCACTACCAATAACTCCAGCAAGGTGAAACCACTTGAACCCTTTAACTTCAATATCTTTTTCATTATGTTTTTTCTCTCTATATTAAAAAGCCAAATCATTAACACTCAGGATAGCTAGCAAAATCGACACGATAATACCAGCAATCATCAAGCCTAAGGAAATGATCAAAACCGGTTCTAGCAAAGCCAGCATACGCGCAATCGAGACTCTGAGCTGTTTGTCGTAAATAGTTGCTACGCGCAGCAGCATTTCTTCCAGACGGCCAGTTTCCTCGCCCATTTTTATCATGTGCATAGCCATTTTTGGAAACATGTTTTGCTCCAGCAGTGCATCAGACATGTTTTTACCCTGTTTTAACTGTTCTTCGGTCTCCTGAATAGCTGACGCCAATACCAGATTGTCTACGGTTTCGCGAACGATCACTAGGGCTGAGAGTATCGACACGCCATTACCCAATAAAGTCCCAAGGGTGCGGGTGATGTTGGCGGTTTCCTTATTCAGGATAATAGTTCCGGCTAGCGGCAGCTTCAAAAAACGGCCATCCCAGACTTTCTTTTTTACCGGGTCGGCCAACTGAAGTTTCATATAAGTCGTGCTAAAAACGACGCTCAATACCAGTATCCACCAATAACTTTGCAGCCAGTTAGCCAGTCCTACCACAATCTGGGTGGATACCGGCAGCGCCTTACCTGCGCTTTCAAACATCTCGGAAAATTGCGGTACCACAAAGGTCAACATCACAAACAGCGAGGCCAGCGACATGACCAGCAAGATAACTGGATAGATCAGCGCAGTACTGACAGTTTCTTTTAATTCCCGAGAGCGCTCCAGATATTCCGTCAAGCGCGTCAAAACTTCACCTAAGCTGCCGCCCGCCTCACCAGCGCGTACCATGTTTAGATAAAACTTACTGAAAATCCCGGATTGTTTTTCCAGCGCATCCGCCAGAGTGGAGCCACCTTTGACTTTTTCCAAAACGCGGCCAATCAACTTGCTGACCTGCTCATGGTCTTCCGTCAGGTCCATCAAAACTAGCAAAGATTTGTCCAACGGCAAGCCAGACTCCAGCAAGGTCGCCAATTCGTTAGTGAACAAGCCGATGTCTTTTTGCGATAATTTGGACTGTGATTTACCCAGACTTAAACCCAGAAACGATTTAGCGTTAGCAGGTTCTACACGAATAGGAATATAACCTTCGGCCTGCAAGGCCGAAATTAACTGCAGTTGATCAACCGCATCCCTGATGCCTTCTTCGGTTTCACCTTGGCTATTAACGGCTTTATAGGCAAATAACATCAGGTTTCCGAAGTGACCCGCAGCACTTCTTCCAGGGTGGTAATCCCTTGTAGGGTTTTGACTAGGCCATTTTCATACATCGTGGACATACCTTCTTCAATAGCCAATTTTTGGATGGCACCCGCTTCTTCATGCGCCATAATTAATTTACGGATCGGATCGGTCATCGGCATAAACTCGATAATAGCCAATCGCCCACGATAACCCAAGCCTCCACAAGACTGACAGCCAACCGGCTTATATAAAACAATCTCGCCAGACGGTGCAAAACGTCTTAAGCGCATGTTGTCAATAAGTTCCTGAGAGGGCGTATAAGCTTGCTTACAGGCAGGACACAATTTTCTGACCAGGCGTTGAGCCAGAATACCGTTGACAGTAGAGGTCAGCAAATATTCTTCCAGGCCCATATCCAGCAATCGAGTTACGCCGCCAGCTGCGTCGTTAGTATGCAGCGTCGACAACACCAAATGTCCGGTTAACGCTGATTGTACAGCGATTTTTGCAGTCTCCAGATCGCGCATTTCACCAATCATAATCACATCGGGATCTTGCCGGACAATAGAACGCAGGGCCGACGCAAAAGTCAGGCCTATTTGCGGTTTTGCCTGAATTTGATTAACGCCATCCATTTGATATTCCACTGGATCTTCAACGGTAATGATTTTTCGCTCGGAAGTATTCAACTGTTTTAACGCCGCATACATCGTGGTGGATTTTCCGCTACCGGTCGGACCGGTAATCAGGATAATACCATGCGGCTGACTGAGCACATCGATAAACTGCTGTAAATGCTTGCCAGAAAAGCCTAAGGCGGTAAAGTCCAGCACGGTACTTTCTTTATCCAAAAGACGGATCACCACGCTTTCACCATACATAGTCGGTATAGTCGAAACTCGCAAATCCAGTTCCTTGCCCAGCATCTGAATTTTAATTCGACCATCCTGAGGCAGACGGCGCTCGGCGATGTTCAGTTTGGCCATGATCTTGATCCGTGAAATGACCGCAGCCGTGGATTTGACCGATGGCGCATCGATTTCCTTCAAAACTCCATCGACACGCAGTCTAACTTTCAGGGATTGTTCGAATGGTTCGATATGGATGTCCGAGGCTCGGGTTTCTATCGCTCGCTGCATGATCAAATTGACCATTTTGATTACCGGCGCCTCACTGGCTAAATCTTTTAAATGTTCTAGGTCTTCTTCACCCAGATCATCGATAGACAAATCATCCAACAGTTTATCCATTTGCGAGCGACCTTCGCCATACTGCACTTCCAGCGCGGCATCAATTTCTGACAGTAAACCGACCTTGGCAAGAATGTTTTTTCCCGTAGCCAATTTTAACGCCTCAATCACAAACCTATCTTCCGGATCCATTAGCGCCACGGTAATATCGTTATTTTGACTCAAACCGATCAAATGATAATGTTTTAAAAATCGCAGCGGTACGGTTTCAGGCAACTGCGGCTCCAGTGGATACTGGTCTGCTGTAACTTTTTCAAATTCTCCCGACTCGACAAAAGCATCGGCCACATCCAGTTCGGAACACAAACCCAGCTTAACCAGTAACTGCGGTACGCTTTCCGATACCGAGGTTTTTTGTACGCGTTCAACTTTTTTCAATTCTGAAGCAGACAACTTCTTTTTTTGCTGCAAAACAGTTAGCAATGCTTCATAGGCCATGATAATTTCCCACGTTCAAGATAATCAGACATTTGTTCAACACGACAATAAAAATCTTGCCTGCTCAATAATGATCTGTTCATTAATATTCTTAATCGAATAATCCTGTTTATTAAGTTTACGCGGATTAACCAATGAGGCGGATTTAACCACCGTGTTGATATCGGTCTGATAAACCCGGCTAACCGGGGTCGGGCCAAAAACAGTGATAGATGGCCGATTTAAGGCCCAGGCCATATGAGTTGGGCCAGTGTCATTGCCGATCAGTAAATCAGCCTTACTAATCAGCGCTTTCAAACTGTTCAAATTCAGCTTGGGGCAGACGTTGATCAGCTCAGATTGCGAGGCCATCCAGTCTGCGCTGGCTTTTTCCTGTTCGTTACCCCAGATGACCAAACAGTTTTGCTGCAAAGCCTCGGCTATTTTTACAAACTTGTCCGCAGGATAATTCCGGCTATCCCAACTTGAACCTATCACCAGCACGATATTAAGCCTATCTTTTAACAGCAGATCATGAATTTTTGGATCTTCGTTGTTAAAAAACAAAAACGGTTTTTTTTGAAAGATTTGCTCGGTAGTGATAGTGATTCCCAACGGACTGGACAGGATTAAGGCATTTCTGTCGATGGTATTGGTTTCGTAAGCGCAAGCCACTTTAACAGTATAAAACCATGACGCGGCTTTTTCCCTGACCGATGCCGCATCAAATCCGGCGATGCAACTGCGCCGTGCCACCAGTTTGGCGACGAGCGCTGATTTAAGCAGTCCCTGAGCATCGATAACCAAATCATAGTTAGCGCTTGCATAGCTGCGAATCTTTTTTAGCTCCGCAAAAATACCGGCCTTGTTGTTTTTTAAGGCTTTCAGGTTAACGGTTAAAATATTGTCGATGTCTGGATTATGGTTTAAAACCTCGGCAAAGCGATGTTCAACTATCCAGTCAATTTGAATTTCCGGAGCATGCGCCTTGATAAACTGCACAGCAACCAAGGCATGAATAATATCACCCAGAGCAGAAAGTTTTACGATGGCGATTTTCACTTAGATCCTGGCCGGGTAAGCGTTGTACAGTCCAGCACCTGCTTGGGTGTGATGCCGGTCAGGCATTGGGTATGGCCTAAGGGACAGTCGCGCTTGAAACAGGGCGAGCAAGCCAGCTTCAATGAGAGTATTTGGGCCTTATCGCTCAGTGGTGGCGTAAAGCCGGGATCTGAGGAGCCGTAAATGGCAATCAGCTTTTTATTTAAGGCGGCGGCGACATGCATCAAACCGGAATCATTACTGACCACGGTATGGGCCAGTGACAATAAATCCACGGCTTCGGCCAGCGAGGTTATGCCGGTGAAATCGGTACAAAAACCGGACACGGCACGGTTAATTTGTGCGGCATCGGCTTTATCCTTGTCGGAACCGAACAGCCAGACCTGCCAACCCTGGTCAAGTTTATGCCGGGCGACATCGGCGTAATATTCAAGCGGCCAGCGTTTTGCCGGGCCGTACTCAGCCCCCGGACACAACGCCAATATTTTTATCGCCAGGGATGGTGTGTATGCCGAAAGACTGTTGGTAATCGAAGCTGTTAACTTGAACTTTTCGATCACAGCCTGCTGTTTATCCCGGC
This sequence comes from Methylococcaceae bacterium, assembly GCA_947506155.1. Lineage (GTDB taxonomy): Bacteria > Pseudomonadota > Gammaproteobacteria > Methylococcales > Methylomonadaceae > Methylobacter_A. The sequence continues at coordinate 2,828 of CANNNV010000067.1, read as the reverse complement.
TAATGGCCAGCACAGGTGCAGGGCATGCCGGCGGCATTGCAGCTTCAACAGTCAAGCCCAAGGCGACGAAACGTTGCACGGTCATGGTCAGGATTTTTTTATCCAGCTTTCTGACATCGGTCAGCAAACCCCAGCGGCATTCACCTAGATAACCGGTGCGGATGGGAATTTTGGCAAAAAACGGGGCTAATGCCGATTTCCAAGAATTCGGCAAAAGAATAGCTTGATCGTAGTGTTCAGCACGTAACTTAAGACCTAGCCTGATGCGTGCCAGCAAACCGAAGCTGCCACGCGGTAGCGGTTGCACTATAGCTTTGTTTACTTCCGGCATGCGTTCCAGCAGGGACAAAGTCCATGACGGCGCGAGCACATCAATCTGACCATCCGGATGCTTATTTTTCAGGGTGATAAACAGGCTTTGCGCCATCACCATATCGCCGACCCAGGACGGGCCGACGACCAGAATCTTGTAAGTTTTGTTCAAAGCTTTAGGCGACGTAAGTCAACCAATCCGCATGATCGTCTCTGCGGCCATGCACGTAATCAAAATACAGGGTTTGCAATTTTTCGGTTACAGGTCCTCTGCTGCCGGAGCCGATTGCACGGTTATCCAGTTCCCTGATCGGCGTGACTTCGGCGGCGGAACCGGTAAAAAAGGCTTCGTCGGCCACGTAAATCTCGTCGCGGGTAATGCGCTTTTCAATCACTTCATAACCCTGTTCTCTGGCAATAATCATGACCGTATCACGAGTAATGCCTTCCAGCGCGGAGGTGGTTTCCGGTGTATAAATCTTGCCGTTACGCACTACAAACAGATTTTCAGCACTGCCTTCGGCGGCAAAACCTTCATGATCCAGCATCAAGGCTTCATCATAACCATTGGACAAGGCTTCCTGCAGCGCCAGTATGGAATTGATGTAATTGCCGTTGGCCTTGGCTTTGCACATGGTGCTGTTGTGGTGGTTGCGGGTATAAGACGAGGTACGTATCCGGATACCATGCTCTATGCTGTCCGCACCCAAATAAGCGCCCCAGGACCAGGCCGCGACCATGACGTGAACTTTCAGGTTGTCGGCTCGAAGCCCCATGCCTTCGGAACCGTAAAAACACATGCTGCGGATATAAGCGCTATCCAGATTATTCTTCCCCACTGCATCGCGATGCGCCTGGTTAAGTTCGTCTTTGTCGAAAGGCATTTTCATATTCATGATATGCGCCGAACGAAACAAGCGATCAGTATGTTCCTGCATCCTGAATATCGCCGTGCCTTTTTCCGCGTGATAGGCTCTGATGCCTTCAAACACGCCCAAGCCATAATGCAAGGTATGAGTCAACACATGGACTTTAGCTTCGCGCCACTCAACCCACTTTCCATCCAGCCAAATCACGCCGTCTCTGTCATCCATTGTCATTGTTTATTCTCCAATATTAGTGTTAGGTATTTTTTATCTAATTACTGATGTTACGCAGGCATTCAGAAGAATCAATGGCTGTAGCGAATTCAAAAAATTGCAACTCATTGATTTAAAATATGGGGGGCGTAACATCAGTTAGTAAAACTTAATTTCCAATATGATTATTCAATACGTCGTACCAAGTCTCTTAGATTGGGCACTTGTCTGTCAAGTTGGCTTTGATTAACCGTTATTTTTATCCCAGCCACTATTCTTTGACCCGCTGTAAGAATGCCGATCGGAATTCCCTGAGCCCCTGAAACAACAGAGGCTGTATTGGCATCATTGACCTCAAACTGGAACATGTTTTTAAATGATTTTTTATTATTTGGTTTAGGGGTGCCAAAAGGATGTACACAAAATGGAGTATCACTGGATTGCCAGGCTGAATAAATTTCATCACTAATTTCATTCACGACAGTTTTAAATGCTGACGCTGATGAGTTATTCATTTGCGTCAATCTATTACCTATGTACATATAAATTTCAGGTAATGACATTTTATTTCTAGCGGTTTCAATGTAAAACTCTGATTGTGTATCGTTTGATTGTCGTCTTTGTCCGTATACAAGAGACAATACAGCTTTGACCGCTCTTTTTGAGGAACCATCCGCAGAAAACGGAATTAATAATCTATCTGCTGCGGTTAATGCCAATTCTGTATAAATAGAAAAACTGGGGTTACAATCGATAAAAACACAGCAATCTTCGTTATTCCATGAATACTTAATATCTGAAATTAAATCTGTTATCCATAGATGAACGATACGCCAGGCATCATCATATCCCCTCGGATCTGCTTGGTAGGATACCTGTGATGATTGAAGCTCTAATTTTTCATCGCCTACAACAAGATATACATTGCTAGGCACTTTGTCGTTATATTGAGAAACCTGAGTTATATAATCTGCACCTGATTTTGTCGATACATAGGGGCTTCGACTTCTGTCATTAATATACCCAGAGATAGTTTTTCTTGATGGTTGTCCATGAATAGTATCCAGGATTTTTTCACCATCAACCATCCCCCCCAACAACATAGATGATGAATTTGCTTGTGGACATAAATCAACCACCAGCACCTTTTTATTGGGATGTTGAAGGGCATATTCAGACGCCAATTGGAAAGTTAAGTAACTCTTGCCGACACCGCCTTTATTATTCCAAATTGCATAGGTAGCCATCTTTTAGATTCCTCATATTTGTTGTAATTATGATTATTGTATGTAAACAATCCCCGACCTAAAGGACGGGGCTTTATGGTAACTAAAATCGTTCCACATTAGGACGGCTTACAGCGCCCCTTGATAGGCTGAAAAGCCTGTCAAACTTAGCGATATTCGACGCCGCATTGACGTCGCTGTGGGATAAGTG
>CANNNV010000066.1 GCA_947506155.1 Methylococcaceae bacterium | reverse complement strand
GGCTTTATGGTAACTAAAATCGTTCCACATTAGGACGGCTTACAGCGCCCCTTGATAGGCTGAAAAGCCTGTCAAACTTAGCGATATTCGACGCCGCATTGACGTCGCTGTGGGATAAGTGACCACAGTTTTTACAATGATTATTATATGGCAGAAACAATGCAAAATAAAGGTCAAAAGCACACCATTCCTCCCCGCCCTGAAGGGCGGGGTCTCCTGGAGCTTTTCTGATGAACCGTGAAAATGATTAGTTTTTAGATACTGTGGATGCGTAATGTAACCTAATCATGCCGGTGTCGGCTTGCGATTCCGACCCCCACCAATAAAACCAGCAGCCCCCACAACAAAGACGGCACTAGGTAAAACCAGTTCTGATAGAAAGTGGCAGGCGGATTTTTCAAATAAGGCACTTCGTATAAACCTGCCCAGGCCTGATGTACCGGCGAGCGCTCCAGAATTTCTCCTGAGGCCAGCGATACTGTGGAAATGCCGGTATTGGTCACGCGCAAGACTGGACGACGAAATTCTACCCCACGCGCCAAGGTCATGATTAAATGCTGGTAAGGTTCCTGCCAGGCACCGTACCAGGAATCATTGGTTACGTTAACAATAAACTGAGCGCCAAGTTCTGCCAGCGCACGGGTAAATCCGGGGAACAAGCTTTCATAGCAAATTTGCGCACCCATGTTATAGCCGTTCCAATGCAGCAATTCAGTTGGTCCGTGGCCTCGGGCAAAGTGGCCGGTGGCCGGCAGCCAGTTGCGAATTTCAGGAAAAAATTGTTCGCCGGGGATGTATTCACCAAAAGCTAGCAAAATCGATTTACTGTAATGCGGCGGCACGATCTCGCCATCCTTGTTCAACACAAACAAGGAATTGGTAATCAATCGGGAGGATTCATCGACACTGTAAGCGCCGGTAAGTAAGGGCAGTTGTCGGACTTTAAGAAACTGCGCCAAGGCTACCGGATAAGCATCATCGGTAAATTGCTCGCCGAGCAATGCCGGAAACGCAGTTTCTGGCCACAGCGTAAAATCGATTTTTTCATCTTGATGCGCTTTAATTGCGCTATCAGTCAGCGTGGTATAGCGATTGAAGATTTCTTTACCAAAACCTTTGCCCAGTTCCGCCGCCATTTTGTCTGCATTTTCGATATAGGCTTGAATCATCAGGACTTTAAATGATGCGTCCGGTTGCGGGAGTCTGTTTTTCAGCCATAAACCACCCATATTTAGCAACATGAAACCGGTAATGACAGTTGCCAGGATAATTTTACCGCTGTTTTGTTTACGCTGCTGCCAGGCCAGATACAGCGGCAAATTGCATAACAAAGTCGCCGCGCTAAGTCCGCTAAAGCCGATTATTTCAGCCCACTGATAAACCGGGAGATTGGCGCCATACCAGGAATAACCAAAATTCCAGTCAAACAAGGTCAACGAATAGGCCTCGGATAACGTGGTGATCAGCGCCATCAATAGCAGCGAAAGCCGGTTTGACCAGTTAAATTTTTGCCTAGCCAAAAACCACAGCACACCCGCCAGCGGCACAAATGTGTGTGCGATCAGGCCATAGATCACCATGCCGATGGCCGCTACCGGCCAGTCCAGATGGGCAAATTCATGCAGTAAATAAGTAACCCAATTAAAGCCGATCAGCGTGAACACAAACGACGTTATTAAACCGCCCAGAAAAACGTTTTTAAGGCTGGTTTGCTGATTCCAGAACAGCCATAGCGGCACAAAACAGAATAAGGCCGCCCAAGGCGGAAAAGGAATGTAACTGGTACCGATCAGAATGCCGGACAAGATGGGGAGTAACCAGGATTTGAGTTTGCTGTTCATCAGTTGTTTTAAGGCGTAAAGCGATGTTCGGTAATAACGCTGTATCTTCGCTACGATTAGCGATCACGAACCTATCCTGGATAAGTTCTTTTTTAGAAAAATGTTTTAACCACGATAGACAGTACGCCAGCCATAATAAACCCCATCATCCATTTGAGTACGGCGAGATCTGTATAAATAGACGCAAGCTTGTTATCAAATTTATGATCTATGTATTCTTTAGTGGCTAAGGTTTCTTGAGCATCAGCAATCACTCGCACCACGGCTTCGGCCTGTTCTTGAGGAATGCCGGCAGTTTTAAGTTTGTCTACCAAATCAAGGGTATCAAAAGTTATCGTGGTCATGGCGCAATTTCTTTAAATTAAAGTGTGTAGGTCGACAAATCCCGGTCACATTTATGTGGGTTACAGCACAAAAAGATGCACCTAACCCAACTTACGCTATCAATTTCCGTGCAGCTCCGCATGCAAGGCGCGGTATTCGTCGGTCAGTTTATGGTTAGGGACATAATGCACTAGCGGTTTTGATTCTGAATGCGACTCCCTAACCTTCACCGATGGCGAGATCATTGCGGCCAGCACCGGCAGACCTTCAGCGATAAGTTCTTCGACTAACTGGCGTGGCAAATTGGCTTGCCGTTGAAACTGGTTGACGATGATACCTTCAATCTCAAGATTTTGATTATGATCAGATTTAATTTCAGTTATTACCTGCATTAGCGAATACAGCGCATCTCGGGCAAAGCTATCGCAATCAAAAGGAATTAGGCATTTATCGGCGGCAATTAATGCAGACTGGCTGTAAAAGTTCAGGATAGGTGGAGTATCCATATAAATTGCATCAAAGCCTTCCAGTTTATCTAACGCTTCTTTTAATTTGAAGATTTTCATCCGCGATTCCAATCGCCCTTGCAAGGGTTCAAGCTCCGGGTGAGATGGAATCACAAATAAGTTCGGGAACGGCGTTTCATGGATCGCAGATTCAAGACCCGAACCGGATGAACCACCACCAAACAAGGATAAGCTCAGGCAATCTTTAAAAAAGTGGGCAACGGTTTTATCGCTATCTTTAATTTTATCGCCGAGCAGGTATTGTGTGGAGTTGCCCTGAACATCCAGGTCAATAACAAGGGTACGCTTGCCTTCAACAGCACTGATAGCAGCTAAATTACAGGTAATAGTCGATTTGCCGACACCGCCTTTCTGGTTGAAAATGACTCTGCGCATGTTATCCCCGTTAAATCAGGTAGTTAAAAAAACCATTATAAGGCTTACGTAACGAATATCAAATACGGATAAAAGTTTTACCGTGGCATTGTGGACATTCAGGAATTTCACTAGGCGATTTAAAGGCAATTTCCTTGCCGCAATCATCACAGATAAAGGTGCCGGGCACGGTAATGTCGCCGCTGTGGTAGGTATGCGCCTCGGCTAGTTGCTCAAGTTTTGCCAGTTCCAGACGGGTTTTGTCGGCCAGGCTTAAAAAAGCATCCAGGGTGAAATTTTCAATTAGCTCAATATCGAATTTAAACCATTCGGACAGCGAGCTCTTATCTTCCTCATCAGACAAGCCATGGGCTGCATGTTCAATATCGCGTTTAACATAGCCGGAAACCTTATCTAGCTCAGCACTAGTTAAACTACTGTCTTTGCTGGCTTTTGCTTTTGAAATCTCCATTGCCTCGGCAAACGAATGCAGCGTATTTTCCATAGTTTCATGGAGATGAGTTATAAGTTCGGAATAGGCGGTGACAAGTTTATTTTTATTCATTAGGGTTCAACTCCTGAAAATGACGCTTTAGATTTAAGCAACTGTACGGTATTCTAACGCTTTTGACTGGTAAAAGACGAGCGGGATGCAAGAAAATTATAAGCCATTGGCAATCGAGCAAGAAGTACAGGCCGCCTGGGAAACCTCAGGCGTGTTTAATGTGTCGGAATCGTCGACGCAAGAAAAGTATTATTGCTTGGCGATGTTCCCCTACCCCAGCGGTCAGTTGCACATGGGCCATGTCCGTAACTATACCATCGGTGATGTCATCAGCCGCTATCAGCGTATGTTGGGCAAAAATGTGATGCAGCCGATGGGCTGGGATGCATTTGGCCTGCCGGCTGAAAATGCTGCGATGCAGCATGGCGTACATCCTGCCGACTGGACTTACAGCAACATCGACTATATGCGCGACCAGCTCAAACGGCTGGGTTTCGGCTATGACTGGAACCGCGAGCTTGCCACTTGCGATCCTTCCTATTATAAGTGGGAGCAATGGTTTTTCTTGAAGCTGCTGAAAAAAGGCCTGGTTTATAAAAAAACTGCACCGGTCAACTGGTGCCCGCATGATCTGACCGTTCTGGCCAATGAACAGGTAATTGATGGTTGTTGCTGGCGTTGCGACACCAAAGTTGAACGCAAGGAAATTGCCCAGTGGTTTTTAAAAATTACCGCCTATGCCGATGAATTGCTGACCTCGCTGGAAACCTTAACCGGCTGGCCGGAACAGGTCAAAACCATGCAGGCCAACTGGATAGGCCGCTCTGAAGGCGTGGAGATGGATTTTGCCGTGCCCGGCTCTGAGCCGGTCAGCATTTACACCACGCGTCCCGACACCTTGATGGGCGTGACCTATCTGGCTGTTGCTGCAGAACATCCGTTGGCGCTAAAGGCTGGTGAAAGCCATGCCGAGATCAGCGCTTTCATCGCTGACTGCAAGATGATGGAAACTTCTGAAGCTGCCATGGAAACCATGGAAAAACGCGGCATAGACTCCGGCATCAAAGCGCTGCATCCAATCACTGGCGAACTAATTCCAGTCTGGATAGCCAACTTTGTGTTGATGGGTTACGGCACTGGCGCAGTGATGTCGGTTCCTGCCCATGACCAACGCGATTATGAGTTTGCAAAAAGATATGGCATAGACATCAAGCAAGTCATTTTTGCCCAAGACGGTGATGATGATTGTTCAGAACAGGCTTATACCGTCAAAGGCGTATTAAAAAATTCCGGCGAGTTTGATGGACTGACTTCGAAACAGGCTTTTTCAGCGATTTCAGAAGCGCTGGAAAAAGACCATAAAGGTCAACGCAAGACCAATTTCAGGTTGCGCGACTGGGGCGTTTCCCGACAACGTTACTGGGGTGCGCCGATACCGGTTATTTATTGCGACGACTGCGGCACGGTTCCGGTTCCCGAGCAGGATTTGCCGGTAGAACTGCCCAAAGACGTGGTGCTGGACGGCTCGCAATCGCCTCTGGTTGGGCATCCAACATTCTCCCATGTTGATTGTCCTAGCTGCGGCAAGGCTGCGCGGCGAGAAACCGATACTTTCGACACCTTTATGGAATCGTCCTGGTATTTTGCGCGCTTTGCCGGCAGTAATCCGGACAGCATGCTGGATGCCAGCGCCAACCACTGGCTGCCGGTCGATCATTATATCGGCGGTATCGAGCACGCTATTTTGCATTTATTGTATGCGCGGTTTTACACTAAACTGTTGCGCGATGAAGGTTTGCTAGTTTGCGACGAGCCGTTTAAAAAACTACTGACCCAAGGCATGGTGCTAAAAGACGGTAGTAAAATGTCTAAATCCAAAGGCAATACTGTCGATCCGCAAGGCTTGATTGATCAATACGGCGCCGATACCGTGCGACTGTTTATCATGTTTGCAGCGCCGCCGGAACAATCCCTGGAATGGTCGGACAGCGGCGTGGAAGGCGCGTTCCGATTTCTTAAAAGATTATGGAAACAAGCTTATCTGCATAGCGAGGCTGGCGGAGCCAAAATTGCGCTGGATAAACAAACATTAACCGACGCGCAACAAGCGCTACGCCGTACGCTGCATTTGACTATCCAGAAAGTATCCGATGATTTTGGCAGACGCCACACCTTCAATACCGTCATTGCCTCGAATATGGAACTGGTCAATACCTTGTCCCGGTTTATTGATGATTCCGACAATGGCAAGGCCATTCGTCAGGAAGCATTGGAAGCCATCGTGTTGATGTTAGCGCCTATCGTGCCGCATATCTGCCATCAACTGTGGCTGGATTTGGGCCATCAGCAAGCGGTAGTTACCGCCTCATGGCCTGAAATTGATACTACCGCTTTAGCGCAAGATACCCTGGAACTAGTGCTACAAGTTAACGGCAAGCTGCGCAGTAAAATGTCGGTTTCGATTACCGCGACTAACGATGAAATAGAAGCCCTGGCGCTAAATGATGAACAAATTAAGCGCTTTATTGAAGGCAAGCCGGTCAGAAAAGTGATCGTCGTGCCTAAAAAATTAGTGAATATTGTTGTTTAGGTAAAAAAGGAAGGGCGAAAAAATGTGCCTTTACGTTCAAGTAGAGCCTCAATTTTTAGCCTTTCCAACTATCATTCTTGCCTATTTATTAAAGGAAATCTGTGTTAGCAAAAAAAACAATCATTTTGAGTTTAGCCTTGTTCTTGAGTGCCTGCGGCTATCATTTGCGAGGCGCTCTTGAGTTGCCGGCAAATATGAAAAATGTCTATGTAGAGGGTGGCTCTGTGCCGCTGCTAGACGAATTCAAACAAGCCATCAAGTCATCTTCCGCCCAACTTGCAACAACTCGGAAAGGCGCGGGTATGGTTATTAAGATAGCTAACGAAGATTTTAGCCGACGCGTGTTGTCGCTGAGTTCCAGGGGCAAGTCTAACGAGTTCGAGCTTTACTACCGCTTAGACTATGAATTTACCAACGCCGCTGATGTTAAATTGATGGAGCGGCAGACGGTTGAAATCAGACGTGAATATTACAATGACCAGCAATTTGTTATTGCCAAAGATAATGAAGAAGCCGTAATTCGCAACGAAATGTATCAACAAGCGGTGAATACTATTGTTAACCGGGCCAGGATCGTATTAGAGGCAGGCGTAAAATAACATGCAGCTCAAGCCTGATCAACTTGCTGCGCAGCTGCAACAAGGTTTGGCGCCAGTTTATTTTATTAGCGGCGACGAACCTTTACAACTGGGTGAACTGGCTGATGCGATCAGAGCGGCAGCGCGAACCGCCGGTTACGAGTCACGAGAAATTCTTGTTGCAGACACCGGATTTTCCTGGAGCGCATTAGCAGAATCAGCACATTCATTATCAATTTTTGCCGATAAAAAAATTATCGATTTAAGATTGTCCGCCGGCACGCCGGGTGTTGAGGGCGCTAAAGCGTTAGTAGCCTACTGTGAGCGCCCTCCTGAAGATACCTTGTTATTGATTACCGCTGCGAAGACCGCAGGCGCTTCACTAAAAGCCCGTTGGTTTCAGGCCTTGGACAAAACCGGTTGTATTATTCAAGTCTGGCCCTTAGACGGACAGAATTTAATGCGCTGGTTGCAGCAAAGAATGCAGCGTCGGGGATTACACGCAGAACAAGAAGGCATTAGGCTACTGGCGTCGAGAATTGAAGGGAATCTGCTGGCGGCCGCTCAGGAAATAGAAAAGCTTTACGTGCTATACGGTTCTGGGCAGCTTAATAATCAGCAAATTTTTGATGTCGTCGCTGACAGTTCGCGCTTTGATGTATTCAAATTAATGGATAGCGTGCTGGCAGGTCGAGCAAGCCGAATTTTAAAAATCTTGTCCGGTTTAAAGGCAGAAGGCGTTGCAACGCCGGTGGTGTTATGGGCTGTGACCCGGGAAGCGCGAAGCTTAATCCGGATTAAATCGGCGCTCTCTTCTGGACAAAATAAAGCCCTAGTTTTTAAAAACAACCAAATTTGGGCTCAGCGCCAGCAATTGGTGAATGATGCCTTAACCCGGTTAGACGAGAGCGAGCTTAATAACATACTGAACATTAGCGCCACAGCAGATCGGCAAATTAAAGGTCAGCAGCAAGGCGATGCTTGGGAAACCTTGCTGGCTATTTGTCTGTTGTTTTCACATCATTAACCGCAGTTTTTACTTTAGCCCAGAATTAACGCCTGTTCTATAGTGCTTTTTGTTGCTAAAAAGATAATCAGTAACTTACTGTTTTTTATGTTAAATAAAAATAAAAGTTGGCCAGATGATTTTTTTTTTGTAAATTAACAACTAAACAAGAAATTTGTTGTGTTGTCACAAAGCTGTCACAAAGCTGTCATTAAACTGTCATTTCAGTACCCTATTCTTGGCTCAGTTTTTTTGATAACAACCAAGAGCATATTATGAAAATATCTAAACTCACATTAGCAATCGCTACCGTTTTGGGAGCAAGCGCTTCAGCTGGTGCTTTTGCGATGGAACTTTATGTTGATACCAAAACTCAGCAAATTTATGCAGAACCCGGCCCACATAGACAACTGATGGGCGATTTCGAAAAAGTTCAGCGCGCTCCTGCCAAAGCACCAGTACAGGCAGAACAAGCAGAAATAAAAGCCATACGCGAAGATTTGGCATTAAAACAGAATGAAATCAAAGCCCTCGAAGAGCATGTAGTGGCCAACAAAGAAGATAGAGCCAAGAACGATGAAAAATGGTTTAGCAAAATCAGTGTGCGCGGTTACACCCAGATGCGGTATAACCAGCCTTTTTCGGGTGACCGGATAGCCGGAGATCCGGAGTTGAAATCAGTCGGCGACAGCAGCATTAAAAACAACAGCAGCTTTTCTCTGCGTCGTGTCCGTTTGGTGTTTTCCGGTGATATTAATGAATATGTGTCGTTGTATCTACAACCGGATTTTGCTTCTGCCGTTGACGATAGTAAGCAACATTTTGTACAGCTGCGTGACGCCTATGCAGATTTGGCGTTTGACAAGAAACACGAATATCGGATACGTGCCGGTCAATCTAAAGTGCCATTCGGCTGGGAAAACTTGCAGTCTTCACAAAATCGTTTAGCGCTGGATCGTAATGATGCCTTAAACAGCGCAGTGCCGAGCGAGCGAGACCTGGGCTTATTCGCCTACTGGTCGCCTGAGCACGTACAAAAACTGTGGAAAACCTTAAGCAAGAAAGGTTTAAAAACCTCGGGTGACTATGGTATCGCAGGCATAGGCGTATACAACGGACAGGGCGTAAACCGCGCAGAAACCAACGACGATTTGTATGCCGTTGTTCATACCACCTATCCGGTTGAATTGAATTTCCTGGGCAGCATGTTTAACGGCCAGGTATTGGAATTAGGCGCCGATGCGCTTAGTGGTAGATTTTCTCCAACTGTTGGAACTAGTGCTGTATCTGGTAGACCCGCAGCTGCAACACAATTAGCTTTAACGAATGGAGCCACTAGAGGCTTAGACACTAGAAACATGAGTGAAGATCGCGTCGCCATCCATGCTATCTTGTTCCCACAACCGTTCGGCTTGCAGGCGGAATGGAATTGGGGCAAAGGCGCAACTTTAAATCCAACGGCTAATTCAGGCCGAGGTTCTATGGAAAGACAAGACCTAGCCGGCGGCTATGTTCAGGCCAGTTACAAGATTGATAATGTGTTCCGCGCCGATGGCGTGCTGATGCCCTATGTCAAGTGGCAAACCTATCGCGGCGCCTGGAAAGGGGCGACTAATGCGCCAAGGACTGCGGTCGATGAAGTCGAGGCTGGCGTGGAATATCAGATCATGAAGGCCCTGGAAATAACGATGGCTTATGCAACGATGGATAGAACCAACACAAGTACTGGTTCAGATTATCTTGGACAGGCCTCTGGAGACATGGGCAGAGTTCAGTTGCAGTGGAATTACTAAGCCCTATTGCTACACCTAGCATGATTTGATCGGTGAAAGGTCGGGCAACAAATAACCGTTACCCGAACCTACACCGCTGAACAATAAAAAGCCGCGCTGGATAATCCAGCGCGGCTTTTTTTATGTGTTCAATCGGCATTATGAATTACACGTCCACGAAAATATTCAAAAATGCCTGTAGATTACTCAGCAACAGCTTGATTGGCATTCAAGGCAGTCCAGCCAATAACGATTCTATACACTAGCAAGATGACGGTTGGAATCAAAATAAAAAGCCCAACACCCAAGCCAAAAGTCAATCCTGATAAGGCGAAGCCAGCTAGAGTCATCCACACCGTTTTGATTTGCCAGTCAAAATGAGATTCCAACCAAGTTCCTTGAACTTGATCCTGTTTCATAAAATTGATAACCACGCCCACCAACAAAGGTAAGCCAGCAAAGGCAAAAGCCAGCACCTGACATAGATAGACAGTGGCCGCCAGTTTTTTTAAAACCTGTAATTTTTCAGTATCATCTTGATTAATAGTATTCATAACACACCCGCCTATCGATAGTTCGGTCATGACAACAATTTACGTTGCCTCCGCTATTCAGATATACGCTTTATCACACGCAGATCAATACGCTTAAAATCCAGGTATATATCGCGATTTACTGCAATACAAATTTAAGCCCGATCAACATCAAAATAGATGCCAGAATAGGCCGTAAAAATCGTTCAGGAATTTTTGCACTCAGGTGACTACCAATCCAGATACCTGGCAACGAGCCAACCAGCAGACTGCTTAATAAGACCAGATCCACGTTACCCAAACTAAGATGACCGAGTCCTGCAACAGCGGTCAGTGGAATCGCATGCGCCAAATCTGTGCCGACAATTTTCAACGCGGTCATCCGTGGATAAAGAAACAACAGCGCTACAGTTCCAAGCGCACCGGCACCTACAGACGACAATGTCACTAATATACCCAGTACAGCACCGATCAATACCGTAGCTGGTATTTGCAAATGCTTGAAGCGCCCTGTATTTTCGGGTGTGCTATGTTCATCATCAATCGGCTTAAGCTTTGCTGCTCTACTTAATAACAGGCTACGCACGATCAGTGAAGATGCGGTCAGTATTAGTGCAACACCTAGCGTAAAGGTAATCGCTCCTGAGGTTTCCTTGCCAACCGAGCTTAAATATTTAAGTACAAACAAAGTAGCTAGTGCAAAAGGTATGCTGCCTAGCGCTAGCCAACCGACAATTTTCCAATCTACCGAGCTATGTTTGTTGTGATGGATCCAGACACCGCCAGTTTTAGTGATCGCGGCAAACAAAAGATCGGTACCCACGGCGACAGCCGGTTTGAAGCCAAACAAAAAAACCAGCAATGGTGTCATCAGCGAACCGCCACCTACGCCAGTTACGCCGACCAATAGCCCGACGGCAAAGCCGGAAACAGTGTATGCCCAATTCATAAAAACTAACCCTTGTTATAATGCGTCTAAAAGCCGTGCATTATAACAGGCCAGTGCCTGTGTTTTTAAACGTTGTTATTTTATGTTTTCTAAATGCCAAATTGATCTTTAGTGCAGCCAAGAATGGAAGCCCGCTATTGTTGCGACAAATTGTCGCGCGACAATTTGCCATATTTACCAAAGGCATTGGACTCGTTAAAATAACCACACTCTTACTAATTATTACCTCCTAAAGGGTTAAAAGAGTTTTTTATGCGGCTTATTTGGCCGCATTTTTTTTGCCCTGAGCTTTTCCACCCGGTAAGATTTAGACGCCGTAGCCGGAAAATCAATCACTGCTGTCAACACTTTTTCTTCAATACAAATCCACCGGATCGACATCCAGCGACCAGCGCACTTTTCTCGCGTGTTTAAGTTTTTCAATTTCAGGCATCAACAGATCAAGCAGTCCGTGTAATTCTGGCCGCCTGCTACTTTGAAATAACAATTGATAACGGTAAAATCCTGCACGCCGGGCCATGGGTGCTGCGACAGGACCCAAAATATGGGTATGACCTTTACTGTGTTCCTGCGCTAACAGGGCAACTGCTTCCAAAAATAGCATCGGCATCTCGGCATCCATAGCCTGTGCCCTTAATAAAGCCTGATAACTGAACGGCGGCAATGATGCGTCTTTACGCTCAGCCAGCGCAGATTTAGCAAAATGGCTATAACCCTCTGAAATTAGAGTTGTTAATAAAGGATGCTCCGGTTGCCGGGTTTGCATAATGACTCGCCCCGGCTTTTCTTCACGTCCCGCTCGACCTGAGACCTGGACAATCAGTTGCGCCAGCTTCTCAGGCGCACGAAAATCAATGCTGAATAAGCCGCTATCGACATCCAGTATCACCACCAAGGTCACATTTGGAAAATGATGACCTTTGGCCAGCATTTGCGTACCCAAAATAATATCCACTCTGCCTTCATTTATCTGCTGTAAATAGTTTTCCAGCGAACCTTTGCGCTGAGTAGAATCCCGATCCAGACGAACAATTACTTTGCCAATAAAAACTTCAGCAAGTACTTTTTCCACCCGTTCAGTACCTAAGCCCAAGGGTGTCAAATCTCCGGTTTTACAGGCAGGACACTGTTTAATCAAACGTTGCTCCTGTCCACAATGATGGCAACGCAATAAACCTAGCTCATAATGGATCACCAGATTGGCATCGCAGCACCCACAACGCGCAACCCAGCCACAACTATGGCAAATCAACGTCGGTGCAAAACCACGTCGATTTATAAACAATAATACCTGTTCATTTTTTGCCAGAGTTCTACGCATATCTGCAATCAATAATTCAGATAAACCCTCCCGCATTTTTTTATTTCTAATATCCAACAGCTGCAAAAGCGGAGCCTTGGCATTACCGGCTCTTTCGGAAAGATGTAGCCAGCAATAGCGTTTTTTATCGACGTTATACAAACTTTCAAGAGCAGGTGTTGCAGAACCCAGCAATACCGGAATAGCTAACAGTTTGCCTCGAACTACAGCAACATCACGAGCAGAAAAACGAAAGCCTTCCTGCTGCTTGAACGAGGCATCATGTTCTTCATCAAGAATAATCAAACCGGGATTTTTTATCGGTGTAAACAGCGCAGAACGAGTTCCCAATAAAATGGCGCATTCACCACTCTGCATGCTAAGCCAAGCGGTCGCCCGCTGCCGGTCGGTTAATTTGGAATGTGAAATGGCAATGCTTACATTAAATCGTTGCCTGAAGCGCTCTTCAAGCTGCGGGGTTAGGGTAATTTCCGGCAACAACACCAAAACTTGCTGCCCACGCTTCAGCACGGCATGGATAATCTGCATATATACTTCAGTTTTACCGCTACCGGTCACACCCTCCAGTAGAAAAACACCAAACTGCCCTAGACTATCAGACACCCTATCTATCGCCGCTTGCTGCTCAAAATTACACTGTAAGATATTATTTCTGATGATAGCGTGTACTGTATTTGCGCCGCATCCTAATGATACAAGCTCTAACAAAGATTTTTCCACCAACTGCTTTACCGAAACTCGCCAATTTTGATTCCATTCGGAAAGTTCTACTACAGACAAGCCCTTAGGCTGTGACTGAAATTTTTCCAGTACGCTTTTTTGTTTAGGTGTCCGCTGCAATAACTCACTATCTATTGCCCTGCCTGATTCGGTCAAAACATAGTGTTTTTCTGTTTGAATAACAGCGGCTTTGCCTTGACGCAGCGCCACAGGAAATGCTGCACTAAAAACTTCACCCAACGGATGATGGTAATAACGACTCGCCCAATGCAATAACGCCAGATCTTTTGCGGATAATAACGATTTTTCGTCCAATATTCGTTCGACACGTTTTAATTTACCGATGTCTATATCGCTATGCTGTATACATTCGACCAGGAAGGCGATTTTTTTAGTATTACCAAAAGGCACTTCCAGGCGTATGCCTGGTTTAATCCAGGCCAACTCAAACTGTTCTGGTGGTCGATAATCAAACAATCGATAAACAGGTATGGCAATTGCGACCCTGAAAACCAGTTCATTTCCACTTTGCAACTTGACCATGGTGTTTAATTTAATTTTGATGTTTTTACGGCTAAGTGACTATACGTATTAAACAATTTGAGTTACCCACAGAGGCTGTGGATAACTCTGTGGAAAAAGTCTTTTTAACCATCCTTACTACTGGTTTTTATTACAGTTTTGTTACATTGAATACATCTGAAGCGACACTTATCATTTACTTATTTTTCAATAAGTTATCTAATTCCGCTTGTCAGTAAAAAATATCACGCAAATCTGTAATGGATGAGTTTTTACACCTGTGCAAAAGTCAATACATAATTACTGAGGTTTAACGAACTTAATCGTCATACGGTCACTTTCACCGATAGCTTCGTATTCCTTTCTATCCTTATGCTTGAACTTTAAAGCAGGCGGCAAGGCCCAAACGCCTTCAGGATAATCTTTGGTATCTTTACCATTGGCGTTAATCTCGGATTTATCCAAAAATTCAAAGCCTGCATTTCTCGCTAATGCGATTACATAATCTTCACTGACGTAGCCTGATGCGGCGTGAATATCTTGATATTTTAAGACGGAATTTCTATGCTCGACGACGCCTAAGATTCCTCCGGGCTTTAAAGCCCGGTACATGGCGTTAAATACTGTGGCAGCCTGATCATTTTTCATCCAATTATGCACATTACGAAAAGTTAAAATCCGGTCAGCGGAAGCCTCTGGAGCAATTTCCAAAGAATTAGGTGGCTGTAATACGGTTAACTCAAGCTTGCTATAAATTTTTGGCTGAGCTTTTATTTTCGTAACAAATTCATGCAGGTTGTTCTTAAAATAAGCCTGGTCAGCATCAACAGAGAAATGCGCGGCATACAGTTTTCCATGATCTTTTAGATAAGGCGCAAGAATTTCCGTGTACCAACCTTCCCCTGGCCAGACTTCGACGACGGTCATCGCATCCTTAACGTCAAAAAATTCCAAAGTTTGCTGTGGATGCCGATATTTATCTCGATGCTTATGCTCTACCGAGCGCTGCTCTCCAGCAATAGCTCGATGCAAAGAATCTGTTTTTTCTGCCGCTGGCAGCGCTAAAGAACTGCCAGCTAGCAACAATGCCAATAAAACGTGTTTCATCAGTTTTTGCGTGAGATACCCGGTCCTTTAGGTCGGGGAGGGATAGCGCGTCAGCGTTAGCCGACCCAACTCATGCAGCTCCTATTGCGTTTGCTATCTTTAAAAAATTAGGTGCTTGTCTTTCCAAGCGGTCAACCGGTAAGGGGCTAGTAACGCTGCGGTTTCCCGCAATCTCCCTTCGACAATGATTACAACCGGCTCTCACTGTTGCCAGTGACGAAAAGAACCTTCGGGGCTTTACCTTTCCCCAGCGTGATCCGATCCTTTACAAGCTGCGAACTAAGGAAGCATTCGC
>CANNNV010000065.1 GCA_947506155.1 Methylococcaceae bacterium | reverse complement strand
TTATTGCCCGCAACGATGGTTATGGGTACAAGTTTCAACCCAAGATAGCAAACGCAATAGGAGCTGCGTGAGTTGGGTCGGCTAACGCCGACACGCTATCCCTCCCCGACCTGAAGGACGGGGTATCTCGCGCAAAAATTGATGAAAAATACATTATTGGAACCTGCACAACTTTATAAGCCCTGTAATATTGAACAGTTAAAGTTCAACTCCACCGAGGAGTTAGAAGACATTGATATTTCGATCGGTCAGCAACGTGCGGTAGAAGCGGTCAAATTTGGTATCCGTATGGCCAAAAATGGTTACAATATTTTCGCTATGGCACCTTCCGGCACCGGAAAATTGACTATTATACGGCAGCTAGTCGAGCATGAGGCCAGCCGAAAAAACAGTCCTCCGGATTGGTGTTACGTAAACAATTTCAGTCAACCGGCTAAACCGACCGCGATTAAGCTGATGCCGGGGCAGGGCAAGATTTTCCAGCAGGATATGGCGCAGCTGATTGAGGAGCTGAGCATCGCGATACCGGCAGCCTTTGACGGTGACGAATACCGTTCCAGAACCGGTGAACTTGAAAGTGAGTCGCGGCAACGGGAAATCAATGAACTCAGCCAGTTACGCGAAGAAGCGGCCAACGCCCATATTATTCTGACGGAAACTACCACCGGTTACGCCTTTTCCCCGGCGAATGAAAATAACGAAATTATCACTCCCGAGCAGTTTAATAAGTTTGATAAAGACACGCAGCATGAAATACAAAAAACCATTTTTAATTTGCAGGAACGCCTGGCAAAATTGCTGAAAAATTTTCCGGTCTGGCGCAAGGAAACCAAACGCAAACTGCAAGCGCTTAATCGGGAAATTGCTGAGCTGGCTGTCAATCACTCGGTAGACGAATTGATTGAAAAATACACTAAACAGGCGGCGGTACTGCGTTATCTAAATGAGGTCCAAAAAGACATAATCGAGCATGTGCTGGATTTTCTGCCACGCAGCGAAAAAGCGTTTCCTTTTATGGAGCCAACACAAGAATCCAATCCGTTTAAACGCTATTACGTTAATTTGATGGTGGACTTTAGCAACAAAAAATCAGCGCCGGTTATTTATGAAGATCATCCGAATTACAGTAATTTGATAGGCCGTATTGATCATCAGGCTTACATGGGGTCACTGGTCACCGATTTCACCATGATCAAACCTGGTGCGCTGCATAAAGCCAACGGTGGTTATCTGATTATTGATGTACGAAAACTGCTGATGCAGCCTTATGCCTGGGATACGCTCAAAAGAACCCTGCAATCCGGCGAGATTCGTATCGAGTCCCTGGAGCGTGCGCTTAGTTTGATCAGTGCCTCATCTCTGGAGCCAGAACCAATACCGCTTGATTTAAAATTGATCCTGATTGGTGAACCGCTGATTTATTATTTGCTCTGTGAGTATGAACCCGAGTTTCACGATTTATTTAAAATAGCCGCTGATTTTGATGACTCAATTACCCGAGAAAATAGTGATCATAACTATGCTCGCTTGTTGGCGACTATTGCCCGGCGGGAAAAGTTACGGCCCTTGAGTTCAAATGCAGTTGCCCGGATTATAGAGCACAGCTCCAGACTAAGCGGCGATACCGAAAAATTACTGACTCATCTGCGCAGCATCCAGGATCTGTTGACCGAAGCAGACTACTGGGCGGAGGAAAATGGTCATCAACATATCGTCAGCAGCGATGTGCAACAAGCTATTGATCATAAAACGCATCGACTGGATAAACTTCGGGAAAAGCTGTACGAGCATATCCATCGTGGCACCGTGCTTATCGATACCGAAGGTAAGGTTATCGCTCAGGTCAACGGACTGTCGGTATTGCAGCTAGGCGAGTTTAGTTTTGGTCAGCCGTCAAGAATCACCGCAACCACCCGATTAGGTAGCGGAAAAGTGGTGGATATTGAACGTGAAACTGAACTGGGCGGTGCCATACATTCAAAAGGGGTGCTGATCTTATCGAGTTTTATCGCCGCCCGCTATTCCCGGAAAAAACCATTCTCGATATCAGCCAGCCTAGTTTTCGAGCAATCCTATGGCCATGTTGAAGGAGATAGCGCTTCTCTGGCCGAGTTGTGCGCTATTTTGTCGTCAGTAGCTCAGCTTTCATTACGGCAGGATCTGGCGATCACCGGCTCGATCAATCAGCTCGGTAAGGTTCAACCAATAGGCGGGGTTAATGAAAAAATTGAAGGTTTTTTTTGATATTTGCGCCAAAAAAGGCTTAACCGGCACACAAGGCGTTATCATTCCTGTCGCTAATATTAAACATTTGATGTTGCGCTGGGATGTGGTGCATGCGGCTGAGTCAGGACAATTTAGTGTTTATGCCGTAAGCACCATAGATGAGGCCCTCGAGTTACTGTCAGGAATGCAGGCCGGCGTTGCAAACTAGCAGGGCGTTTATCCGCTGGAATCCTTCAATGGTCAGGTTGAAGCCCAATTATTGCAATTTACCCAGCTTAGAAAAGAATTTGAGGGTAAAGCCGAGTAGCAACTACTTTTCTGATTGACATCCTAAAAGGATGCGAACTGCGATTATTTTTTTGCCAAAAGCACATGGCCTTTGGTACCTACTCAATTACAATTATTGCAATAACCCGATAAGCCTTAACGTTTTTTTGAAAGCTATAGGATGAATGTAAGTGAATTATCTTTGATCCTAGTTAAAATGTTTTACCATGCTCACATTTAATGATATTATCTGCAACAGTTAACTTTTGAGCCGGCTTTAATACAAAGCTGGAATTTGTAAAGCCAACAAAAATTGGCGATTTTTTAAGTATAGAGTGTGATATGTCAGAGCAAGTTGTAGGTACCGTTAAGTGGTTCAATGATGAAAAAGGTTTTGGTTTTATTGAACAAGAAGGTGGAAAAGATGTTTTTGTTCATCACAGTGCAATTAACGGCGCAGGCCGCAAGACCTTAAGAGAAGGCCAAAAAGTTACTATGGAAGTAACTCAAGGTCAAAAAGGTCCACAAGCCGAGAATGTAACCCCAGCGTAACAATCTCACAATTTTGGCCCAAAAGTTGATCGACTTTTGGGCCAAGTTCGTATTAATGCTCAAATCTGGGCGATGTATTACATTGACACCACCGAGTTCGAAAGTTGATCAAATATTCCCTCAAAGTCCTGCGGCCATAGCGGGCGTCTATTATCTAAAATCATTCCTCATAATCAATATTCTGAAAAAACACAGGGTCTTACCATTGTGATTTCAATCGATGCTCACGCATCACTGAGTCGGCGCGAGATGATGATTTTCAGATTAAAAATCCGATAGTGATTTCGGTGGCAGTGCAGCCCGCAAGGCATTCAAGACCGCAAAAACATCGATAATTTCCTGGGTAATGGCTCCGGCAACTGGGGTCAAATAACCCAAACCCCCAAACACCATACCGATTAAACTCAGCGCCATGCCGCCTACCGCGCTTTGCAGCGCAATCTTACGCATTCTTTCACCAATATGAAACAATTCATCGACTTTCAATAAGGAGCTGTCCATGATCACCGCATCCGCCGATTCACCGGTAATGTCGCTGTTCTGGCCGAAGGCTATGCCGATCGTCGCAGCCGTCAGCGCCGGCGCATCATTAATGCCATCGCCCAGAAATATAGTTTTTGCCAGCTTGGTTTCATGCCGCACCAAGTCCAGCTTTTGCTCGGGGCTTTGACTGAAATAAACATGTTCAATGCCGACTTGGTCGGCCAGAAAGCGCACTTCCGATTCTCTATCGCCGGACACCAGCATTACCTTGTCAAACAGATGACTGGGTTTCAAATGATTAATAAAGGATGAACTGTCGGTGCGCACCTCATCGCGAAATTGTAAAGTCGCAGCGTAAACCTGATCAATCAGCACCACACATTCGAGACCGCCACTGATCGGGGGCAATAACTTGGCAAGTTCAGGGTGTTGTTCAATACAATTTTTGCGGCTGGTAAGCTTGATTTGTCGCCCCGCCACATTACCCTCCAGGCCTTCCCCTGGCAACTCGGTGATATGGGTCACGCTTAACAGGGCTAAGTCTGCTTTTTCGGAGGCGCTAACGATGGCGCGTGACAAAGGATGTTTGGAATAACGTTCCAGACTGGCAATCAGCCTTAGCACTTCCTGCTCCTCATATCCCGATCCTGGAATCAGTGCAGTCAGCGACGGGCGGCCATAAGTCAGCGTGCCGGTCTTGTCAAAGATCGCCGTGCGACAAGTGCCTATGGTTTCTAAAATGGCCGGATTCTTGATGATAATTTCCCGCCGCGCAGCCAGAGAAATCGAGCTAATAATGGTAACCGGTATGCCGATCAATAATGGGCACGGCGTGGCAATGACCAAAACCGCCAGAAAACGAACCACATCGCCGCTGATCGCCCACGCAGATAAGGCAATGATTACCGCTAACGGCGTGTACAATGCGCCCAATTGATCGCCCAGCCGTCTGATATTGGGCCGGTATTGCTCGGACGACTTCATCACTTCCATGATTTTCGCATAGCGTGAATCGATAGCCAGCTTGTCGGCGCGTATCGTTAATGCCGAATCCCCGTTGATCGCACCGGACAGCACCAGGGAACCACTGGTTTTCGACATCATATAAGGCTCGCCGGTCAGGTAGGATTCATCCATAGTGCTAGAGCCTTCCAGTACCGTACCGTCTACCGGGCAGAGTTCATGGGGCAGAATTAACAAGGTGTCGCCGATAACAACTTGCGCTGTTGTTATATCCACCAGTTGATCACCGGCTTTTCTGTGCGCAACAGACGGCATTCGCCTGGATAGCGCCTCCAGCACCGAAGAAGCCTTGCGCACGGCATAGGTTTCTAGAACCACGCCACCTGACAGCATCAACACCACCAAACTTCCGGCCAGATATTCCTCTAGCAAAACCGCCGTCACTATCGAAAGACCCGCCAACAAATCAGCGCCCCAATCGCCCTGCCTCAATTTCACACCAAGTTGATAGACCAGTGGCACACCGCCCAGCGCCAGCACGGCAAGCAAAGGAACTGTCACCAGTTCGACTGGAAAAATAAATTGCCCGTGATAAATATCGGCAACCGCCGAATTTAATACCGCATTCAATGACAGCGTGTAGACCTGATGCCCAACATCCAACACATAACGCAATACCAGATAAACGCCTATGCCCAGTAGACTTAACACGGCGATGCTATTTTCAGGGACAGTGGCTTGTTTATTGCTCATGATTTTTGACCTGGTAACGTGGGCAGTGTTTTAGATTAGGTCTTAAAATAAGGACTCACATCCAAAGATGTGAGCCTGTCATTAGCCGAGCTATTAGCCGACTTTTCCTGCTTCTGTTGCCGCAGGAACTTCAATTAAACGACCTGAAGCACACTCATAGATATAGCCATAAACAGGAATATCGGAGGGTACTAACGGATGGTTCTTGATCCGCGTGACATCTTCCAGAACGCTTTCTTGTTGATCTTTAATCGTCAGCCAGTCGATATAGTTACCTTCTGCAGAACCAGGTCCATCACAGCCATCATGCCAACCGTCGGCATCGATAGAAGCGGTTTTCAAGCTGCTGCCTAATAAATCACGCATAATTTCATCATTAAACAACTCCATGCCGCAGTTGGTATGATGAATAACAAACCATTCGCGAGTTCCCAATAACTTATAGGAAATGACCAAAGAACGGATCGCATCGTCACTGGCACGGCCACCAGCATTACGAATAACATGGGCGTCGCCTTCGGACAGACCGGCATATTTTGCTGGGTCTAAACGAGCATCCATACACGTCAAGATCGCAAAATGCCTTCCTGGAGGCAAAGGTAAACTGCCCTTGTCGCCAAACTCATTTACATAATCCCTGTTTGCAGCTAAAACTTCATTTAAAATTTTACTCATAAATACCTCTTCTTATAATTATTAAGCAATAAAAAAACCGCTTGCTCCTGATCACTAAAAGGTCAAAAGATTCAAGCGGCATTGTCTGCGATTTAGAGTGTACCGATACATTTTTCTTAACTTTCGTTAACTGCTAGCGCTTCCACACTAAGGCGTATCTACCAAAGAAACCTGCAATAAACAGGTTCCGCTTATGTTTAACGACAAGGGCTTGGTTCTCGCCAAAAGTTACAAGTAGTTAAACACTTGCAATACTCACATAAAGTTTTTTGTTTGTCAAATACAGTTATTAATACCAAAAAACATGTTAATTAAAAGTAACTTATATGGATAAATCAAACACTATGCGTCATTAAATATCTTCCTCAGTTAATAACGTGGTTACCTTCCTGTCTGGATCCGTGATAACCCATAGTTTTGTGTTACCAACTCTATAAACCGACATGATTCGCTCCAGTGACTCAGGCAGTAACGCCAGCGTATTTTCATGCCAATCCTGTTCTGATACTTCGCCATAATCACCTTTTTCGTGTCTGTCCAGTAAATCACCGATGGGCACCTTAAAGCGAGCTATAATCGAAATGGCCGAGGGGGTCATGGTAATTTGACCAAGTTTAAACAGTTTCATTGTCTAATTTCACTTATTCCAGCTTAAATTTTGATAGCAACCCTATGTTATACACTATAAAAGAAAACAATACTTCACAGCTCATGGGACAGGCAGATCGCAAGGAATTACTCGCTTGGGCCTTATATGATTTTGCTAACTCTGGCTATACCACGGTGGTACAAACGACACTATTTAGCACCTATTTTGTTGGTGTTGTTGCTGGCACGGTGCCCGGCGTCGCGACTCTGCTGTGGTCGCTGGCTATTGGTATCGCCAACTTTATCGTCATGATCAGTGGACCTTTACTCGGCGCGATTGCCGATCATCGCGCCTGTAAGAAACTTTTTTTGCTGCTTTCATCGCTGGGTTGCATAGCCTCAACTGCCGCGCTGGCCGTGGTCGGTCCCGGTGATATAGCTTTGGCTATGATGCTGGTCATTATTTCAGCGGTCATGTTTGCTAGCGGCGAAAACCTGATTGCGGCATTTTTGCCGGAACTGGTACCGGAACAACAGATGGGTAGACTGTCGGGCTATGGCTGGAGTCTGGGATATTTTGGCGGACTGCTGACCTTAGCAATATGTCTGGCCTATATTAGCTGGGCAAAACAGCAGAGGGTACCAGAACCCCATTTTATTTCGGTGACCTTGTTGATCACCGCAGTTATCTTTGCGGTGGCGGCCCTGCCTACTTTTCTTTGGCTGCGTGAACGGGCGATACCGGCGGCCAGTCTTAAGCGTTCAAATCTACAGATAGCTTATACCCGGTTAACACAGACATTTACTGAAGCCACCCGCTTTATCGATCTGTTCCGGTTTTTGTTATGTTTGTGTGTGTACCAATCAGGCGTCAGTACCGTAGTTGTGCTGGCTGCGATTTATGCGCAGGAAGTCATGGGCTTTGATACCCAATCATTGATAGTACTGGTCATGGTTGTTAATGTCACCGCAGCCGTCGGGGCTCTTATGTGCGGATACCTTCAGGACCGTATCGGTTCGGTTCCGACACTGGCAATAACACTAATGGTGTGGATTATTGCCGTAACTGTGGCTTTATTTGCCCACCAGACGGAACTGATGTGGTTAGCTGGAAACTTGATCGGATTGGCAATGGGAGCAAGTCAGGCGGTAGGACGGGCTTTAGTCAGCAAGTTTTCGCCAACCGAACGCGCCGGAGAGTTCCTCGGTTTATGGGGTTTGGTCAATAGATTGTCGGCGATACTAGGACCCTTGAGCTACGGCCTGATCAATTACTGGAGCGCCGGAAACCACCGACTGTCTTTGCTTTCAACCTTGGCGTTTTTTATCGTCGGTTTAGCTTTATTATGCAAAGTCGATGAAAACAGGGGCAAAGCGGCAACAATAATGATCGACACGTATTAACACATCAGAGCTACTACTAAGTAACAAATAATATACTCAATCGTACTAAAATATAGACAAACCAACGATTTCATGTAAATTGCGACTGTGGGTAATGTTTACTTACAAGAGAAAGTTTTCTCTTACAGTTAATGCCACTTCACTGCTGACAAGTTTGGTTAATAGCCGACTTTACTGGTTTCAGGCAGCAGTAACAGTAGGTATTAGTTGGTGCGCAACTCTTTTAGATGATTACACCTGTCGGTTGAAACTGCTCAACCAGGACTCCAGTTGCAGGTTGAAAAACCTATCAACGGAGAGCGACACTCAAATGAATATGTTTGTATATGAAATTTGAAGCAGCAGACAAAGTCAACCTTTCCTTAAATCTTTGAATAGAGATAATCAAGCAGCTTGAATCTTAGGAAAATATTAAGCTTTATGGTTTAAGCCCAACCGCCAGATCCCGGAAGGAGGCAAGCGCAGCTTCAAGGTGCTCAATGATTTCCTGCTGTAAAACATACGGAGGTGGCAGATCATCAAGATTGTCGAGCGTGTCATCCTTGAGCCAAAAAATATCCAGACTGGCTTTATCACGGGTTATTAATTCGCTATAGGTGAAGTATTTGAAGCGTTCGGCTTCCTCGCGCTCATGCCGATTTTCAGGATTGTAGCAGCTTATAAAATCCCGCAAATCATCGAGCTTCAGGGTTTTTGTTTTCAGCGTGAAATGCTTGTTAGTGCGCAGGTCGTATATCCAAACGCCTTTGGTATGCACCTTGCCATCTTTGGGTTTCGCGTCAAAAAACAGCACATTCGCCTTCACGCCTTGTGCATAAAAAATGCCCGTGGGCAGACGCAACAAGGTGTGTACGTCGCAGTTTTCCAGCAATTTTTTGCGAATTTTCTCGCCCGCCCCGCCTTCAAATAACACATTGTCCGGCAATACTACAGCGGCTTGGCCGGTGTCTTTCAGGATGGTGACGATGTGCTGCAGAAAGTTAAGCTGTTTATTAGAGGTGGTTTCCCAAAAGTCCTGCCGCTCGTAAGTTAGCGCGTCTTTGTCTTCCTCGCCTTCCTCATTGGTAATGGTCATGCTGCTCTTCTTACCGAAGGGCGGATTTGCCAATACGTAATCGAAACGTTTACCCGGATCACCAATCAACGCATCGGCACGCTCCACGGAAGGCTCGCCATCGAGTTCGCCGATATTATGCAAAAACAAATTCATCAAACACATGCGTCGGGTATTGGGTACGATCTCATTGCCGTGAAACGTTTGGTGTCGCAGAAATTCTTTCTGCTTTTTATCCAGTCCCACCCGACCAGAGCCGCTGTCAGAATTAGTATGGCTTAACCAATTGTAAGCACCCAGAAAAAATCCGCCGGTGCCACAAGCAGGATCAGCAATAGATTTCATCGGCTCGGGACGCACACACTCCACCATCGCCTGAATCAGTGCGCGAGGCGTAAAGTATTGGCCGGCACCGCTCTTGGTATCTTCGGCATTCTTTTGCAGCAAGCCTTCGTACAAATCGCCCTTGGTATCGGCATCCATACCCACCCAGCTTTCCGCATCAATCAACTGCACCAGTCGCGACAGCTTGGCCGGGTCTTGAATCTTGTTTTGCGCCTTGAAGAAGATTGCACCCAACATGCCCGGCCCATTTCCCAGCTTGTGTAGTGTCGCCAGATAATGCGCTTCCAGCGGTTCACCCACCTTACTGTGCAAACTGGCCCAGTCGTAACCTTCTGGAATATGGGTATCGCGGTTGTAAGGTTCTTGCGCGTATTCGTATGCCATCTTCAAAAACAGCAAATAGGTGAGTTGCTCCAGATAATCGCCATAACCGACGCCGTCATCGCGCAGGGTGTGGCAGAAGTTCCAGACTTTTTGGATTAGGTTAGATGTATTCATAGAAGTTTCTCTATCCAAGCTTTATCACGATGCGTGCCAATGGCTGCTCGGAAAAAGCTTGAATATTCGTGATTGTAAGAAATGTGTTTGTTCAGTTCGTCAATAACGGCTTGGTTAGCGTTGTTGCCAACGACAGCAAGCAAAGTGGCTAGTGTTTGCCAATTACCCCGCTTGGTTTCTGGCGTGTTCCATTCGTTAAAGCCCAGCCGTTCAATCGTGTAGCACGCACGCTGGTATTCCCAAGTGCCAACTGCTGCTGCGGGCTTAACCTCGCCATCTATAGTGTGTGCCAATAATGCGCAATCGGCCTCAACACAGGGATCAAGAAATCTGGGAGTTTCAATGGTAATTGAACCCGCTGCGGCGTTGCAACGACTGCTCTCGTTCTGGAGAGGAAATTCGTTGGCCTTGCCGTGCAATGTTGCAAGTTCGTCTTTCTCGGGCCGATTGCACCGCTGGCACGAAAGGCGGAAGTTCGACCACTCATACGCCAGCCAGTAGTAACCGGTATGCCCGTCCAGCTTGACGCTATCCACCGTAATGCCGAGCTTAGGTCGAAAATGGTCTACATCAAAAGGCGCACGGTTACTCTTCGCCTCGCAGTACCAACACTTATGTCCACTGGCGTTCGATAGCCACTTTTTGAGCAGTCCCCAACGGCCATGCTTCTTTAGATATTTTGACCGATCTTCTTGCGTGACGAGTGCACTGACGGCAGCAACCCTTACTGGGTAAATCTTAATCCATCGCGCTGGCAGATTTGGCGGTAAATGGATAATGACGAATCTCATCTACGACCCTCCCTGCAAGCTGCTCAGCAGACTTTCTACTAAAGCATCTAAGGCCTTTTGCTTGTTTTCAGGCGTGATGATTGCACCACCGATTTCGCCATCAGCCGTTAGATCGAATCTCGCACGCAAAAATTCCTGCTCCAGACGATCTCGTGACCCGAAGTTAAAATCCAAGCCTTCCAATCGCTGGCGAATTGCAATCAGCTCTTTTCGATCCACATCACTCAATGTCGCTTGCGTTGAAAGCTGGTGCAATGAGATCAAGTCAGTATTGGTGGCCTTGTCCAAGCTAGAGCCAAGACCAAACATATCGCTGGTAATGATGCCGGCAAAGCCCATGCCCTTGGGGTCTGTGGCAGGGTTTTCCGCGAGTACGGTTCGAGTGCTGGGGTCTCGGTATAGGATTTGTACTTGCTCTTTGACAAGCTCAGCAATCGCCAAGGGATTGTGAGTCGTCAGGATAATATGGCTATTGTCCTGGCCTTCGCTGTTTTGTCCGACAAAGGACTTCAAGTAATTCAGGTAGTCAACGCACCAACTCGGGTTCAAATGCGTATCGGGTTCATCTAGCAGAAACAGGCTTTCGTTTTCGGCGGTGAAACGGAGCAAACCCAGCACGGTGAGTAATTGCTGTTCGCCCTCGCTCAGTTCGCGAAAGGTCACGCTGCCATCGTTCTTTTTTAGGCGAATACGAATACGCACTTCCTCGATCAACTCGGAGACATAGGTGCTTTCCAAGTCGCGGAAGAATTGCGCCGGCTCCTGATTGCCAACTAAGCGCCGTAGCGCGTCAATATCCTTCACATACAGATACTTGAACTGCAGGGTTTCCTTGTTCCAGAGTGATGTCGACACACGGCGACTAATGTCGACCGGAGCCAAAGCAATGTCATAAAGGCGGGACAGGAAGTCGCGCACTACGCCTCGCGCATTCCAGAAACGCGGGTCGCCATCGGCAGCCTTTGATTTCCACGGTGGCTGACGCAGAACGAATAGTACCGACTCAATGCCTTCGACCGGGTCAAGGCCGAGGTGGTCGTCAAGAAATGCCCGCACTACATCGGACTGCTGAATCAGAAACGCCAACAACACGAATTGGCTGTGCACCGGCATGGCATAAAACAGCCGCTTCAGGCCTGGATCTTCGCCATTGCGCAGCTTGCTGTCATAGCTTTCAAGGTAAGGTCGGAACACTTCGTGCATCCGCGAACTCTCACCCGAGTAATAACTGAACACGTAGCGTGGCAAATACTCGGTATCCATGTTCAAGAAGGTAGTTAGCTTGATCGGTTCACCCAGACGCGACTTATCTGCATTGTTTCCGAAATCAAATTCGCTATGGAGCAGATCATTTTGCTTGATCTTCCGGGCATCAGCAACGCAAATGAGAAAAGCATCCTTCTCACGATCTGGATCAGCATCAATGTGGATGTGGCGCAAGTTCTCGCCCGCACCCATGCAGTAGTTCAGTTGGAAGGCGAAGGCCGGAGTCCGCTTCTTCGCGATCAAGTCACGGAAGATGATAGCCAGCGCTTCCAGCACGTTGGATTTACCCGTGCCGTTCCAGCCAATGACCACAGTCACCCAGTGATCTTGATCGAAGTCGATGGTAATGTCTTTCAGGTTTTTGAACTGATGCGTCGGGCTGTTTTTGGCGCTACCAATGATGAATTTATCCAGGCGCATGTTCAGGTTACCAACAACTTCAGCCGGTCGTTCAACTTGCGGCCTTGAGTGTCCGTAACTGTTTCTACCAACAAACGACCTGCTTTATCCAGTGCACGAAGCTCGGCGTACAATACTTCGATTTGTTCGGTTTGTGCGCCATCAGATATGCCACAACGCCGAAATGCTTCTTGGGCGGGAACCCAATCGCCCGCCTCAGAGAGTACATCAATTAGTTTGCTCACCACGATGGCGATCTCCTTTTGTTGTTTGGTTTTGCGTACCTTCGGCTGTTTTTCGCGCTCAAGCCTTTCCGCACGAATACGTTGCAGCAATACGCTAGCCGGTTCGTCGTTGGGATCTTGCGGTACAAGTTGGCCAGAGAAAGCGGCTTTCAGAATGTTTTTTCGTTGGGCGGCGGATTGTTTGAGGGAGTATTTTATCGCGACTTCTTGATCTTCAATTTGAGAAAGCGATGTGCTGACCAACCCAACGATTATATACAGCTCATTAAGCGATGGTAGCGGAAAAGGAATTTTCTCGACAATCGACTTATTAAGAGCAGGTTGATTGTTTCCACTACTGCCTCTGCGTGTCTCCTCGTAGCGTGACCATAACCAGTAATAAATGTATTCAGGTGGAATATCGGTTTCTGGAACCCAAATTGCCGCACAGTTTTGATTGTTCGCAGCTTCAATACCCAATATGGCTACTTGTCCGCGTGTTTTTCCCTCTCCAATCATGCCTAAAAGTACGCTACCGATTGGATTTATTTGTGTACTGCTATTGTTCAATCCTGATTTACTGATCAGTTCTTTCGTGTTGGTAATTTCAACAAAGCGAACTTCTCCTGAGCTGATCCAAGGGATTTCTCCATTCCAATATTCTGGTTCCTTTCTACTTGGTGTTGCCCCAACGCCAACATAAAAGCATTGACCAATAGAGCTCCAAACCCAATCCACCGGCAATTCCGGCAAGTCGCTAATATCGGGTTTGACAGGCTCAGGGTATTTGCTTTGCCAGTCTTTGGTCGGGGCTTTACCTTGTTCTTTAAATTTGGCTAATTGCTTTGCTTCCCAGCGGGCGCAACGCTCTATCAGAATGCGCTCAAGCAATTGCGTGCCGGTTTCTTTGGGTTGGTTTGTTGTGCGCCACTCGGCAGTCAGTGCGCCTTCCACCGCCGCTTTCAGCAACGATTGCCGATACTGCACCAATTTCTTCTGTGCGGCCTTGAGTTCGGCCACCCCAGCATCGAGGTCGGACAGCAGTTCTTCGAGTTTTTCGACTATGCGGATTTGTTCTGATATTGAAGTTAAAGGAAATTCAAGCCCATTAAAAATTATTGGATCTATATGAGGAATTCCAACACCTTTGGTTCTGGAATTTAGCTCATCGTATTTAGAATTGATGAAATAAAACAGGTATTGAGGAGTTGCAAGGTCGGATGAAATTTTTGCGAGCGTTGATCCAATATAACCAGCAATACCTCGACCCGAAAGGCCTGCTCTTGCTCCGTCCCAAACCAACAACGTATCAGATATATTGCATTGAGGAATATCTTGTATTGGTGCGTATTCAGCAATAGCCTTAGTTTCAAAAGCTGCGATATTTATATAAGGTACACTTCTTTCAGCATTTTGCGTTCCAAGGTTAAAAGGCTTTTTGCCTTTTTGAGTACTGACAACCTCAGATAATGGCAGGACAAGCCAATTTTTTGGGCACTCACTCACGCAACCAACTCCTCATTCATCTCAATCATCAATTCATCCAATTGTTTGCCAAACACCGACCAAACCTTTTGCAAGCCGCCTTTATCCGCAAATTCGGCATAGTCGAAATCATCACGACTGATACTGCAACTGCTGGCGATATGATCTTTGATCAGCCGTAGCCATTCGGTTTGTTCGGCACTAAACGCCGTGGTGCGCTGAGCATTGTGGCGGAAGATCCATTCCTGAAAGCGTTTATCGACCTGTTCACTAAAGGGTTTGAGTTCGGCATCCAAGCCGATGGCAAAGCGCACCAGTGCGATCAGGTCGGTCAATTGGCGTTTACTGTTCGCACCTTTCACTTGGCTGGTTTGCACGCGGGCATAGGCGCTCCATAGCCGTTCGGTGGTCAGCATTAGCGGCGGTCGGCTTAAGGCATCGTGCAATTCATCGATCATTTCAAAGGTTAGCGTGCGGCGTTGGTAAGGTTGTTGGTAAAAGAAACTTAAGGCTTCAATTTCTTGCTTGTGCTGGTTGATGTAATCGGTAAAGGTCTGAATAATTTTTTGTGCCTGCGCTTCGGCTTGCTCGCTGTAACCGGAAAAGGTGACTTGATCGAGATTAATGTGGTCGATCAATTGTTCACGTTCGCGGCGAGCGGATTCGATTTGCTCACGTAGTTCGGGTTTGTCGAAAGGCTCGCAGGCTGCGGCAACGCGCCGGGCACGGGCTGCGGTGATTTCATCTTCGGTAAGCGAGTCTTCGGTTCGGGTAATGCCCCGGGCTTTTGCTGCCGCTAGTGCGGCTTCGATGATTTTGTCAGGGTTAATTGCGCTAATCAGCCGCTTGGCAAGTTCGCTGACGGGAATGCAGGGCAACCGCATATAAATTTCAGGCAAGGAAAACCAGGTTCTCCCTGAATTTATCGTTCAATGCCGCTTCAAAGCGTTTTTTCTTAATACTCATTTTAGACGGCTCCTTTTTTAGCAAATTAAGACCAAGTTGACGAAAAATATT
>CANNNV010000064.1 GCA_947506155.1 Methylococcaceae bacterium | reverse complement strand
CACGGGTTGACCGCTTGGAAAGACAAGCACCTAATTTTTTAAAGATAGCAAACGCAATAGGAGCTGCATGAGCTGGGTCGGCTAACACCGACGCGCTATCCCTCCCCGACCTAAAGGACGGGGTATCTCGCGCAAAAACCGATGAATCAATTATTTCAGACTTATAAAAAAACCAGATCATGAGCGAACCCATCATTGAAGAAACGCTATTAGAATTCCCTTGCCAGTTTGCGATCAAGGCGATGGGAAAAGCTGATTTGGAACTTGAGCGACTGATTATAGAAATCGTGCGTCGCCACGCTGACGAAGTTAACCAAGATATCGTGACCACTCGTCCCAGTAAAGACGGCAATTACCTCGCGGTAACGGTTTTTATCGAGGCCACCAGCAAACGTCAACTGGATGCTATCTACCAAGATTTAACTGATCATCCGAATGTTTTAATGGCCTTGTAGCGGCAACCGATGCCTATAAACCTCCGCAATTTAGGCATCCAGCCCTATGAGTCTACTTGGCAAGACATGCAGCGATTCACCCAAAATCGTGATGCTCAAAGCGTCGATGAACTCTGGATCACCGAACACCCACCTGTTTATACCCTAGGCTTGAACGGCAAACGCGAACATCTGTTAGCAACTGGCGCTATTCCGGTTATTCAGTCCGACCGGGGTGGGCAAGTCACGTATCACGGCCCCGGCCAGCTGATCATTTATACTTTACTGGATATCAAACGGCTAAATTTAGGCATCCGACCGCTGGTCACCCTGCTGGAACAAGCGATAATTTTTGCGCTGGCCGAATACGGCATAAGCGCCTCGGCCAGAGTTGACGCCCCCGGTGTTTATGTCGGTAATAAAAAAATCGGCTCTATCGGCCTGCGCATCAAAAAAAATTGTAGTTATCATGGTCTGAGTATCAATAACCACATGGATTTATCCCTTTTCGACCGAATCAATACCTGCGGTTATTCAGAACTTGAAGTGACTCAACTGGCTGATCTGGGTGTGATTATCAGCAACGCTGAACTCGCCCTTCCTGTTACCCACGCTATCCTTACGGCACTACCCCAATGACTTATCAAGCACCTTCCCGTTCCACGCCTGAATCTCACCAGCGCAACAGCGAAAAATTGGCAAAAATTCCGATCAAGGTCGAACCTGCCGAAACGACTTTGCGCAAGCCTGATTGGATAAGGGTAAAAATATCAGCTAGCGACGAAATCACCCGAATCAAGCAGCTGTTGCGCGAACATCAATTACATACGGTTTGTGAAGAAGCCGCCTGCCCCAATTTGGCCGAGTGTTTTCAGCATGGCACGGCGACATTCATGATCATGGGTGATTTATGTACCCGCCGCTGTCCTTTTTGCGATGTTGCACATGGAAAACCGCTAGCGTTAGATAAAGCGGAACCCCAACATCTGGCTGCGGCAATAAAAGCCATGGCTTTGAAATACGTGGTTATCACCTCGGTGGATCGCGATGATTTAAGAGACGGCGGCGCCGGACATTTTGCCGAGTGCATCAAAGAAATTCGCCTTGAAACGCCGTCAACCAAAATAGAGATTTTGGTTCCCGACTTTAGGGGGCGCATAGAAAAAGCAGTTACAATTTTAGCAGAGCAACCCTGCGATGTATTCAATCACAATCTGGAAACTGTTCCGCGTTTGTATAAAAAAGTCCGCCCCGGTTCCGATTACCAAGGCTCCCTGGACTTGCTACAGCAATATCACCAAATCCTGCCGCAGGTACCGACTAAATCGGGTCTGATGCTCGGCGTCGGCGAACTGCAACATGAAGTTCATCAGGTTATGAAAGATTTAGTCGCTCACGGTTGCTCAATGCTGACTCTCGGGCAATACCTACAGCCTAGCAAAGCGCATTTACCGGTTGAAAGCTATGTGACTCCCGAGCAATTCGAAGAATATGG
This sequence comes from Methylococcaceae bacterium, assembly GCA_947506155.1. Lineage (GTDB taxonomy): Bacteria > Pseudomonadota > Gammaproteobacteria > Methylococcales > Methylomonadaceae > Methylobacter_A. Next base: position 13,100 of record CANNNV010000064.1, on the reverse strand, counting down.
CGTAGTGGCCAAAGCGCTAGGCTTTAAACAAGTTGCCAGTGCGCCGATGGTCAGGTCATCGTATCATGCTGATCTGCAAGCTAAAGGGCTTATGTAACCGTTTCGCTAAGCCGCATTGGCAATAACAATCGCTCGTTTTGGGGCCGGCAAGCCTTCACAAGTCAGCTCAGGATGCTCGGCATCGAGAAAATCTTTTAGCGAATGAAAATTCATCCAAGCGGTAGTTCGCTGCTCTTCAACACGGGTTACGGTGACATCGACCAAGCGAATGTTTTTAAAGCCGCAGCGTTTTAACCAGCTGATCAGGGTGTCGCAGCTGGGTAAAAACCAGACGTTGCGCATCCTGGCATAACGATCTTCTGGCAGCAAGACCTGGCCTAGTCCACCGTCGATAACCAGGGTTTCCAGTACTAACTCACCACCCGGCCGCAAACAGTCTCTTAATTCCATCAAATGATCCATGGGCGAGCGGCGATGGTAAAGCACACCCATTGAAAATACCGTATCAAAGGCCTTCATGCCATAAGGCAGGTCTTCTATGCCGACCGGTAAAACATAAATCGGCGCTACACCATACAGCTTTTTAACCAGCTGGAACTGCATGACATTGAGCAACATCGGATCAATGCCGACAACTGTTTTTGCACCGGCACCGAGCATACGCCAGCAGTGATAACCATTGCCACAACCGACATCCAAAACCAGACGATGCTCTAGCGATGCAATATGATCTTTCAACCGATTCCACTTCCAGTCTGAACGCCATTCCGTGTCGATGTGAATGCCAAACAAATCGTAGGGACCTTTACGCCAGGGATGCAGGGCTTGTAATTGGCTCATAAACTCCCCTGCCCTGCCGTCATCCACACTACCTATCTGTACTGCATCGGCATCCAACAGTCGCTGTGCAGTCGGCCAGACCTTTACACTATCGACTAGCGCTTGCCAGCGCGCCAAATCGCCATGCTGGGTTGAATCAAAACTTCGTTTCAGCTGTTGCGGTAAAATTTTTACCCAGGCATCGGCCTTTGCCTCGATTAACGCATCGTATAAAGGTTGGTAATCCATCATTTGAGCGCAATCATTGCAGCAAAGTTGAAATATTGAAACCAGACTTCGGCACTGCCAAAACCGACCTGTTGCAAGCGGTTTTGATGCTCAGTAAACGTTTCAGGAATCAGTACATTTTCCAGCGCACTGCGTTTCTGGCTGACTTCAAGGTCGCTATAACCTTGCGCTTTTTTAAATATGTGATGCATTTGTGTTTGCAATTCTTGTTGCCTATCGTCAGCAAATTTGAGTTTTTCGGACAAGATTAGAATGCCCCCGGGCAATAACCCCTGATAGATTTTTTGCAAAAAAATCAGCCGATCGGCTAGTGGAATAAATTGCAGGGTAAAATTGAGCACCACTACCGATGCATTTTCAATTTCAAGCTCACGAATGTCTTGGCACAAGACTTCGACTGGAACTTTCGCCTGATCTTTTTCTAACACCTGCAAAAAGCGTGTCACCATCGCCGGAGAATTATCAACAGCAATGATGCGGCAGTTGTCAACGGTAATCTGGTGACGCATGGACAACGTTGCTGCGCCCAGCGAGCAACCCAGATCGTAACAGACACTGTGTTCGCGAGCAAAACGCCCTGCCAACAAACCTATCGCGGAAATGATCGCCTGATAGCCGGGCACAGAGCGTTGAATCATGTCCGGAAAAACACGAACAACGGCTTCATCAAATTTAAAAGCACTGACTTCCCCAACGGGACTGGCATAAATAGAGTCTTTAGGGGAATTCATCAATTAATAGATAAGCTGTAGAGGAGTTATCGTCCCAGGAGTTTTAATCAGACTTCAGGAGTTCGCTGCTAGCTTTCCCACCAATGCTTCGGCATTACGTTTAACCAATCCTTCAATAACCGCATTTAATGAGCCTTTGGTTTCAACTTCAGTGGTGAATGTGCTGCGGTAGTTAGTCACCAGACTCACGCCTTCAATCATAATATCGTAGGCTTTCCATTCGCCCTGACTCAATAGCATGCGGTAATTGACGCCAATAGGTTGAATGCCGGGCTGTAGAATTTCTGTTTTCACAATAGCTTTGGTCGCATCGCCTTCCATTTCAAGAGGTAAAAATCTTACCGACCAATCATTAAATTCGACAAAAGCACGAGAATACGTTCTTACCAACAGTGATTGAAATTCATGTTTAAAACGCTCGCGTTCATCATTGGTAGCGGTTTTCCAAAGCTTGCCCAAGACCAATGCAGAAATCCTATCGAAATCAGTATGTGGATAGATAACTTCATTAACAAATTGGGTAATCTTGGTAAAATCCTTAGTGAAGGATTTATCTTGCATTCTTATCTGTAGCTGTTCCGAAGCCGCATATATCGCCTTTTGAGGAGGTAACAAATCAGCTGCAACACACTTAGTTATAGGCATTAAGCCGATTAATATAGCAAATAGACCGAATACGGTTAGTTGTTTAACGTTCATAAAAATCCTCTAAAATTAAACTGTCGAATGCGCTCATTCTTCCAAATATCAGAATGCCGTTCCCTGATACAATAAACACTTTTACACTTAGATCTCTATAATTTAAGAGAGATTTAAGCCTTCCCTAATCGCTTAGAGTCAAGGATATGGATATGTATAATACCATTAATTTCCCACAAACACGCATGAGAAGAATGCGTTATAGTGATTTTTCTCGTCGTTTAATGCGCGAAAATCGTTTATCGGTTGATGATCTTATTTGTCCGATGTTTGTGACTGAAGGCTCAAAGCTACGACAAACGATTTCATCTATGCCGGGAGTAGAAAGGCTATCCCTGGATTTACTGTTGGCAGAAGCGCATCAGCTTTATGAGCTGGGTATTCCTGCGATTGCTTTGTTTCCGGTAACCTCGATTGATAAAAAATCGGAACTAGCGGAAGAAGCCTATAACCCTGAAGGCCTTATTCAGCGTAGCGTAAGAGCTTTAAAAAAAGCCATTCCTGATCTGGGCATTATTACCGATGTTGCGCTAGACCCCTTTACTACCCACGGACAAGACGGCTTGGTCAATGTCGATGGTTACGTGATGAATGATGAAACTATTGCAGTACTAACTCGGCAAGCACTTTCACATGCTGAAGCCGGAGCCGATATAGTCGCACCATCCGATATGATGGATGGCCGTATCGGCGCAATTAGACGAGTGCTGGAAGCAGAAAATCATGTTAACACGCTGATACTCGCGTATTCTGCCAAATATGCCTCCGGTTTTTACGGACCATTCAGGGATGCGGTAGGCTCTGCTGGAACCTTGGGTAAGGGCAACAAATACAGCTATCAAATGGATCCAGCTAATTCGGATGAGGCCTTGCGTGAAATACAGCTGGATTTACAGGAAGGCGCAGACATGGTCATGATCAAGCCGGGCATGCCTTATCTGGACATCATCCGCCGAGTAAAAGACCGCTACGGCGTGCCGACGTTTGCTTATCAGGTCAGCGGCGAATATGCGATGCTCAAAGCTGCCGCAATGAACGGCTGGCTGGATGAAAAACAAGTCGTACTGGAATCATTGCTGGCTTTCAAACGCGCCGGTAGCGATGCTATCTTGACCTACTATGCCAAATCCGCCGCCCAGTGGTTGCAAGAGTAATCAAACGTAATCAAATTATTATCAACCTAACAACTGAACTGGAGCCAGTATCATGCCAGAAAACATTTCAAGCGCCGAAAAAAGAAGATTTCATATTGAGGAAGGTATTTTAGTTTTGCTACTGTCTTTATCCCTGGTTGGCATAGGGATTACCGATTTTTCCCCAGCTGACGGTTATGGCTACTGGATTCTCATGGTTCTGCTATTTAGCTTGTGCGCAATGATTATTGGCTGGTTACAATCTAAACATCGCAGCGAAGATTTCAAGATCATTTTGCGTGAACAATCCATACACTGGGGCACTTCTTTATTGGTAGTCGGTGGAGCCTTTTTAATATTGCAATCAGGGCGTATCGCAGAAGCAGAGACGGGATTGATAATTTTGTTAATATTATCGCTGTCAACCATACTTGATGGTTTACGTGTAGGCTGGCGCTTTAGTCTGGTCGGGCTTTTTCTGGGTGTGGCCGCCGTTATTGCCGCCTATACCCCGCACTTCCTCTGGATAGAGTTGGGCATTGCCATTTTGATCATTGCAACCACTATTTTATGGGAATTATGGTTGGAGAAAAAGGCGCAATGATGGCACATATAGATCGCTACGCCGTATTTGGACACCCTATTAATCACACAAAATCGCCACGTATTCACCAGATTTTTGCTGAACAAACGGGGCAAGCACTTGAATATACTGCGCAAGATGTTCCTGCTGAGCAATTCGAGAGCGCCGTTGCAAGGTTTTTTACTGAGGGTGGCAAAGGTTTAAATTGCACCTTACCGCTAAAAGAACTCGCCTGGAACTATGCTACAAATAAAACCGAACGCGCTCAATTAAGCAAGGCCGTTAACACGCTGGCAGTTCAACCGGACGGCTCGGTACTGGGCGATAATACCGACGGAAAAGGCTTGGTCACCGATTTGCTCGCCAATCATAAAATCTCTTTATCAGGCATCCGCATACTGATTTTGGGTGCCGGTGGCGGCGCTCGTGGCATCATAGCTCCTATTCTGGAGCAATGCCCGAAAACCCTGGTTATCGCCAACCGTACTGTCGAAAAGGCTGTCAAACTGGCTGCCGAATTTCACGGTAAAGGTTTCATCACCGGCTGTGGCTTTGAAGCTTTGGAGTACCAGCAATTTGATTTAATTTTAAACGCGACTTCAGCCAGTTTGAGCGGTAAGTTACCGCCACTACCAATCGGGTTGCTGGCAACAAATGGCAGTTGTTATGACCTGGCCTACGGCAATGAACTAACGGCTTTTGTGCGTTGGGGAATTGAAAATCAGGCGCTAAAAAGTTTAGATGGCTTGGGCATGCTGGTTGAACAAGCGGCAGAAGCTTTTTTTATCTGGCGCGGTATCAGGCCTGAAACCCAGGCGGTTATTGAATTATTAAATTCGGAACGCCAAAACGGATAAAGGCTAAACACGGCATTCAATCTTTCATCAAATATTCATTTTTCAATTGAATATACTGCCGGGACGAATAGCCCAGAAATTCCTTTTCAGGCATATTTAACGCTCTAACTTGTTTGACTGGTACGCCCACATAAAGATAACCACCCGCCAGCCTTTTTCCTGGCGGAACCAGGGCGCCAGCTCCCAGCATCACACAATCCTCGAGAACCGCATCATCCATAATTATTGCCCCCATCCCAATTAAACAATAATTGCCTACAGTACAGGCATGAACCACAGCCTTATGACCTATAGTAACGCCCTTACCTATCGTTAAAGCATGACCTTGACCGGTATATTTACCAGCGTGAGTGACATGCAATACACAACCATCCTGTACATTTGTACCTTCGCCAATGGTAATGCTTTCAACATCGCCTCTAACCACAGTCATCGGCCATATAGAGACATCGTCACCCAGACTGACATTGCCAATCACCACTGCGCTGTCATCTACAAAGACCCGCTGGCCGAGTTTAGGCCGCTTATCATTAAATTTTCTTATTGCCATACTATTGCCTGCTTTCAAAATTTTAAGATTATTGACCCGTACAATTAAAAAAAGCAGGCGTATTCTTTAGTAATTTCCGGTGTAATCAGATTTTCCTATTTCCACACCATGATGCCGCAAAATGGCGTAGGTGGTGGTAAGGTGAAAATGAAAATTGGGTATCACAAAATCAAGTAAGTACTCCTGGCCTGAAAAGCTTAATTCTCTGCTGCCAAACTTCGGTGTGATGTTACGTTCTTCGCTACCGTCAATTTGCGCCGCGTTTACGCTTTGTAAAAATGCCATAGTCTTGGTGATACGGGCTTGCAACTCAGGAAAAGTAATCTCGTTATCTTCATAACAGGGAACTTCAATGCCTGCTAAGCGTGCAGCGCAGCCTTTGACTAGATCCGTCGCAATTTGTACTTGGCGGCTCAGTGGAAACATATTCGGCGCCAAACGTGCATTAATAAAAATAGCGGGATCAATTTTTTTCGCTTCAGCATGAGCAGCAGCTTTATCGAGTATTGCAGATAAGTTTTCTAGCATGCGCAAAAAACTAGGGATAGATGCTTGGTACATGGACAGTGACATAAATTACTCCAATGGATAATGGTTCATTTTTACAGTCTTCCCCAGCTAAAGGAAAGAATTTTTCATCATAAAAGCTCCAAGATACCGCGTCCTTCAGGGGAAGCAGTGTTCTTGATTAAGTGCAGACTGTCATAACACATTCAAAGAACACAAGGTTTTTTCAGACAAAAAAAAGGAGGGGTTTAAGGCCCTCCCTTTTATCGGATATTTTTTTAAGTGTTTAGCTTAGAAACCGAAACCGAGTGTACCGCCAGCAGTTAAACCATTAACATTGGTGCCATCAAGCGTGGATGTGGCTAGGAAGTAACGCACATCAGCGCCTACATACAGGCTTTTCCAAACGTTGTAATCCACACCGCCGCCGAAATTCATCGCAGGTTTTAACTCAGTAATCGCATTAACCTGAGATGGTGGGCTGATCACGTTTAAAGTGAAACCGACTGGAATAATCCAAGGTCTGAGGCTGCTACCTTTCATGAATTTTATTTTTGGCGATGCATTAATTCTCAGCATACTTTGACTTGCTGTTGTTGTACCAGTGCCGCCAGCAATGCCATTAGGAGCTGCGCCAAGTGCGCTACTGTTAAATTTGCCTAAATCGACATAGTTAAGATCTAATTCGCCTAATAACTCAGTTTTATCCATCAATCCATACAGATTGTCATTTAGGCTAAAATCAATACCTGCACCAAAATTCCATCCACCGGTATGTCCAGGAGTCGTTCCTAAAGTAGCGGGTAAGGTGTTAGTTGTAGCCACTAAAGACGAATCATTTCCGGAAAAACCACCACGGAAATACATCATGTTGTCTTTGCTGTGCTTGCTGTCTTTAGGTGCAGACTTAACCGAAGTCATCCACTGATCCAACTCCTGAACCTTCCCAGCTTCTGCGCTAGTAATAGGGCGATGTGCCTGAGCTCTTAAGTTGTTTATTTCAGCTTGCATATTTTGCAATTGAGCTTCCAAGGCATCCATTTTGGCGCTTGAATGACTAGTGCTGTGCGAATATGAGCTAGATGATTCTGTAATTACGTGGTGCTTGTTTTTTTTTGCATGCGCCATAGCTTGCGGAGAAACCAAGGCGCCGGCCACGATTGTCGCCGTTGCTATGCTCAGTGTTAATTTAGTTTTATTGATCATATATCCCCCTCATGAGGTTGTTATTTTTCGAAAAAATTGCTTTAAAACAACAAAGCTTGTCTTACGGGCAAACATGGTAGCAGTTAAACCGATTATGAACAAGTTTTAATGACAGTTTTCTAATATTAATTAATCCTTATTTATCAAAGACTATAAAGATAATTTTGATCATTAATATAGGTCTGTATGCGAAAAACAACAAATCATTCAAGTTATATCTATGAGCAACAATTAAGCTACTTTGCATAGGTTAAGGCAACATGAAACGCGGATTCAGTAGTTGTCGATAGCACTCAATACAGAAAAATTCTGTGGTATTCTTTGCACCATGAAATGCATAAAAATATTTTAAATCTTACCAAAACATGACGAAAATTCCTGATATCACCATCATTGGCGGCGGCATTATCGGCCTGCTGACGGCCCGCGAATTTATTAAAGCGGGCGCGACTGTCGCGATTATTGAAAAAAATGTGCTAGGCCAGGAATCCTCCTGGGCGGGCGGCGGTATTTTGCTGCCACTTTATCCGTGGCGACAACCGGATGCGATTACCCGTCTGGTATTACAAAGCCTGACACTTTATCCGGCTTTGGCCGCGCAACTGACCGAAGAAACCCGGCTGGATCCGGAATGGAATCCTTGCGGCTTGCTGATGGTTAAAAATCCCGACCTTGCTGCGGCTGTCAACTGGTGTGAGACTAGCAATATTTCATATCAATCAGCCGAGGCCGGTTTTTTTAACACACTTAATACCATCCCTGAACAGCCGCTTTGGCTGCCTGAGATTGCACAAGCGCGAAACCCAAGGTTGGTCAAATCCTTAAAGCAGGATTTGCTAAATAAGGGCGTTACGCTGATAGAGCAGTGCGAGCTAAAGTCTATTAATTTGAACGAAAATCGCGTTACCGGAATCAACACCACATCAGGCTTATTCGCGGTCAATCAGCTGGTTATTTCTGCAGGTGCCTGGACCGGTGAACTGTTTGGTAAGTTTTTTCCGGGCAGCGACGAGCCAAAAATCGCTCCGGTCAAGGGGCAAATGTTGTTATTTGAGGCGCTGCCGGAAACACTCAAGTTTATGGTGCTGGATGGTGATCAATACCTGATACCTAGACGAGACGGTAAAATATTGGCAGGCAGTACCGTAGAGTTTGCTGAGTTTGACAAGACCACGACACAGCAAGCTAAAGACCGGCTAACGGCTTTTGCGCAAAACTTGTTGCCGGCGCTTAAAAATTTTCCGGTCATTAAGCACTGGGCGGGCTTAAGGCCGGGAACTGACCAGGGCATACCGTATATCGATCAACATCCTGAAATCAGCAATGTCTATATTAATGCCGGTCATTTTAGAAATGGTCTGGCGATGGGACCAGCCTCCGCTCAACTGATGGTTGATTTGGTTTTGGGGCGGCCAACACAGGTGGCGCCAGAGCCTTATCGATTGAGCAGCGAACATTAAATCCTTTAAACCCTTGAAAATCGGTCAGCCATGAATCTTTATCCCTTTATACGTCCCCTATTATTTTCCCTAGCGCCTGAAACCGCCCACGAAGTGACGCTTAAATTGCTCAACATGGCGGCTGTTTCGGGCTTGTCCAAGGTGCTTTATCCAAAAATTGACCATAAGCCGGTCACCGTAATGGGCCTGGAGTTTAAAAATCCGGTAGGCCTGGCTGCAGGTCTTGATAAAAACGGCGATTATATTGCTGCGCTATCGGCGTTAGGTTTTGGCTTTTTAGAGATCGGCACGGTGACGCCGCGTCCGCAACCGGGAAATCCGAAGCCGCGTCTGTTCAGGCTGCCTGAACATCAGGCGATTATCAATCGCATGGGGTTTAACAATTCAGGCATAGACCATTTGCTAGATCAGGTGAAAAACAGCGCTTATTCCGGGATACTGGGTATTAATATCGGCAAGAATTTCGACACCCCGATGGAGCAGGCGGCAGACGATTATTTGATCGGGTTGCGCAAGGCTTATGCGTCTGCCAGCTACATTACCATTAATATTTCGTCGCCGAACACCAAAAATCTGCGCCAATTACAACAGGGTGATGAACTCAAAAACCTTATTTCCATATTAAAAGAAGAACAACAAAAATTGCAGCAGGAGTATCGTAATTACGTGCCTTTAGCGTTGAAAATCGCCCCCGATTTGAACGCTGAGGAAATAGGCCATATTGCCGAACTGCTGCTGGATTTTGAAATCGATGGCGTCATTGCGACCAATACCACGATTGCTCGGGATAAGATTGCCGGTCATCAGTTTGCTGAGGAAGCCGGTGGCTTAAGCGGCGCGCCTGTTAAAGAACAAGCTAGTTTTGTCGTCCGGGAGTTGGCGCAGGTATTGAACGGAAAAATTCCGATTATTGCCTCAGGTGGCATTTTAACGGCGGCAGATGCCAAGGAAAAGCTGGCGGCCGGAGCTAGTTTGGTGCAGCTTTACAGCGGTCTTATTTATCGCGGGCCGCAGCTGATTGAGGACATTGTTAAAAGTCTGTAGAGTCTTTTAACGTCAGCAAGCTTGGAACTCTAGCATCCGAGTTCCAAGCTTGCTTTGGATGTTATTCCCCTGCGATCGACATCCGTTCAACCAGTATCGAACCGGTGCGGATATTGCCTCGATAATCAATGTCATTACCCACTGCGACGATATTTTTAAGCATGTCTTTCAGATTGCCGGCAATAGTGATTTCTTCGACCGGATATTGAATTTCTCCATTTTCCACCCAGAAGCCAGCTGCGCCGCGTGAGTAATCGCCGGTTACCATATTGACGCCTTGCCCCATCAATTCGGTGACCAACAAGCCGGTATTGAGCTCTTTTAACATGGCCTGATAATCCAGACTACCGGTATCGATGGTTAAATTATGCACACCGCCGGCATTACCGGTGCTGTGCAAGCCCAATTTGCGAGCGGAATAGGTACTCAACACATAACTACGCAAAATACCGTCGCTGACAATGTCACGGGTTTGGGTGGCAACACCTTCGCCGTCATAAGCTCCGCTGCCTAATGCGCCTTTTAAATAGGGCTGCTCGTGGATGCGGATAAAGTCTGGGAAGACTTGGGTATCCAGCGCATCCAGCAAGAATGAAGATTTACGGTATAGATTGCCGCCGCTGATTGCGCCTATAAACGAACTTAACAAACCCGAGGCAGTTTCCGCACAATACAATACAGGACACTGGCGTGTGCTTAAGCTGCGCGCCTGTAAACGACGCAATGTGCGCTCGGCCGCTTTTTTACCCACGTCTATGGCCGAATCAAGGTTTAGTGCATTTCTAGCGACGGTATACCAGTAATCGCGCTGCATGCTGTCGCCGCGCTGCGCCAATACCGAACAGCTCAAGGAATGACGGGTTGCTGTGTAACCCTGAAGAAAACCCAGGCTATTGCCCATCACCCGGATGCCCTGGTGCGTATCGACCGAAGCGCCTTCCGAATTGCTGATTTCTGCATGATAAGACCGGGCCGCATCTTCGCATTCGATGCCGAGTGCAATAGCGCTGTCAACACTGACATCCCACGGATGGTTTAAATCGAGGTCGGGAAATTCGGTAGCCAATAACGCTAATTCCGGCAGGCCGGAATATTCATCTTCACTGGTGTAGCGGGCAATGCTGCAAGCCGCGCTGACCGTTTCCTTGATTGAGGCGATTGACAAATCCGAGGTGCTGGCCGAACCCTTGCGTTGGCCAAAATAAACAGTCACGCCCAGTCCCTGGCTGCAATGATGTTCTATGGTTTCGACATCGCCCAAACGCACTGCGACGGATAAGCCGTTTTCCTGGCTCAGTCCCGCTTCTGCGGCGCTGGCACCCTGTTTTACGGCTTCATCCAGTATGTCCTGAACGGTATTTTTTAACTGATTGATTTGATCCTGATTTTGCACTGTATTCTCTGATTATGTGTATAAAGAAAATATTGAGTAACGCATTTAAACGCTAGTTCCGCCCACCGTTAAGCCATCTATCTTCAAGGTCGGCTGGCCGACGCCGACCGGCACGCTTTGGCCTTCCTTGCCGCAGCTTCCGACGCCACTATCTAGTTGCAAATCGGTACCGACCATGGACACGCGGGTTAATACTTCCGGTCCATTGCCTATCAATGTTGCACCTTTTACAGCACGGGTTATTTTGCCGTTTTCAATCAGATAGGCTTCGCTGGCGGAAAATACAAATTTCCCCGAGGTAATGTCAACTTGTCCACCGGCAAAATTTTTGGCGTACAAACCTTTTTTAACCGACTTTATGATTTCTTCGGGATCATGTTGTCCCGGCAGCATATAGGTATTGGTCATGCGCGGCATAGGCAGATGCGCATAGGATTCTCGCCGACCGTTACCGGTAGAGGCCACACCCATTAACCGAGCATTAAGTTGGTCCTGCATATAGCCTTTGAGTATGCCGTTTTCTATTAACACGGTTTTTTCGGTCGGTGTGCCTTCGTCGTCGATACTCAAGGAGCCGCGCCGTCCCTGCAAAGTGCCGTCATCAACCACCGTGCATAAATCGGAGGCGACCCGTTCGCCGACTCGACCGCTGAATGCCGAGGTGCCCTTGCGATTAAAATCGCCTTCCAGACCGTGACCTATCGCTTCATGCAACAAAATACCCGGCCAACCTGGCCCCAGCACCACCGTCATGTTGCCGGCCGGCGCTTCGACCGCTTCCAGATTAACCAGTGCCTGTCTTACGGCTTCGCGGCCATAGTCCAGCGCGGTCTCTTGAGCTGAAAAATAGCTGTAATCGCTACGTCCGCCGCCACCCATGCTGCCTTGTTCGCGCTGGCCGTCTTGTTCGACGATGACGGTGACATTCATCCGCACCAGGGGGCGTACATCGGCAACCACCGAGCCATCTTGTCTGGCGACCAGAATGTGTTCATGGACGCCGGCCAGACTAACGATGACTTCCTCAATACGGCTGTCCAGTTTTCGGGTTTCACGGTCAACATGAAACAACAACTCGATTTTCTGTTGATCTTCCAGTGATTTTAACGGATTTTTCGTCGGGTAATATGTGGGCCAATGACCGGCTTTTGTCGTCACCTTGCACTGCAAAGGCTTGGCATCCTGCCCTTGCCGAACGATAGCCTTAACATTATTGGCCGCTTCCAGCAATACCGGTAGTTCAATCCTGTCGCTGTAGGCAAAGCCGGTTTTTTCGCCGAAGACCGCACGCACGCCAGCCCCCTGTTCGATACTATGGCTGCCTTCTTTTATGATGCCGGCTTCAAGAACCCAGGATTCAAAATGGCTGGACTGGAAGTAAATATCTGCCGCATCAACCGGGGAGCTGAGTAAACGGTTCATGATTTTTTCAATATCGCCATCCTGTAAGCCGGCAGGGGTCAGGATAGCTTGTCGTGCAAGGTTTAGTATGTCCATCAAAGTTTTAAGGGCTAAGGGCTAAGGGCTAAGGAACTACTACTAAGTAACAAATAATATACTCAATCGTACTAAAATATAGACAAATATAATCTAAAACATGAAGAGCGATAATAAATTTGACAAACCAACGATTTCATATAGATTGCGACTGTGGGTAATGTTTACCTACAAGAGAAAGTTTTCTATTACAGTTAATGCCACTTCACTGCTGACAAGTTTAGTTAATAGCCGACTTTACTGGTTTCAGGCAGCAGTAACAGTAGGTATTAGTTGGTGTGCAACTCTTTTAGATGATTGCACCTGTCGGTTGAAACTGCTCAACCAGGACTCCAGTTGCAGGTTGAAAAACCTATCAACGGAGAGCGAATT
>CANNNV010000063.1 GCA_947506155.1 Methylococcaceae bacterium | reverse complement strand
CAAAAGGGAGGCAAATTGAGCATTTGTCGCGTGGGGTTGTTTTCATGAGACACCACCATGATTTTAGTTGTGACCACTAAATGTGGTATCTAACAAAATCAATCACATGTCAAATTTAACTACCCCCCATAATCCGGTACAATCAGAATTTATCAAGGGCTGGCGGTTAAATCTGGGGAAGTAGGCAGAAAAATCGGCGAACCGTGAGAGTAGAATTGAGCCGATTACATCCCCGCACTGAACGGCGCGTTTTTACGCTATTCTGTGATAAAAAAATTGAGATTTCGATTGGTTATTTTAAGGGAGTAAGCATATACTCACGCCAGTGTTAAAAGCTTAGGCCAGTATGGAATATAGCTTGCGCTAGCTCAGATAAAAAAAACATACGCTTACTCAGGTAAAAAATTAGAACTTCTATTATTTGCGGAGAAAAAAATGTCAATACAAGACGAAATTCCAAAATCACGATTAACATTACGATATAAAACTGAGGTAAATGGTCAGCCTGAAGATATCACATTGCCTATGCGGTTTCTGATTGCGGGCGACTTTTCGCAAGGATCTTCCAGTGACCGATTAGTTGATCTTGATGAAAGACGAATCCGTAATATGGATGGAACTAATACTGACCAAGTAATGAAAGACATGGCCATGAGCCTGAACTTCACGGTTGAAAATAAAATCGACGGAGCGGAAGAAGAAGACCTGCAAATCTCTCTGTCTATTAACTCGATAAAATCTTTTTCTCCCGATCAAGTAGCTCAACAAGTTCCTAAGCTAAAAGGCCTGCTCGCTTTAAAAGGGTTAATTAGAGAGATGCAATCTAACGTAGATAATCGTAAGGAACTGCGTAAATTGATGGATGAGTTGATGAGCAACCCCGAAAATTTGGAAAAAGTTTTGGCTGACTTGAAAGGCTTTGAAAGCTTGAAATTAGCAAGTGCTAACGAAACTAACATCAACTAGAATATTAGGAATACGATTATGTCTGATGAAACAGTCCCAACCACTACCGCTGTTGCTACTGCCGAAGTCGGCGAAGCGCTGGATTTAAAGCGTTTTTTGTCGAGCATGAGGCTCAATCCTGACGTTTCCGAACCCGTTCCAATGATTTCTAATAACTTAGAAACCGTTGCTGACGATGTTCGCGACGAAGATAGATTTATCTCAGGACTTGCTGCCGTATTGATGAATATAGATGTTGGCGCAGGTAAGTTTGATAAGGGTGCAGTGCAAAGTTTAGTCGCGCATATTGATAATTTGGTTAATGCGCAATTGAACGAAATTATCCACAATGAAAAATTTAAAAGTATGGAGGCCGATTGGCGATCTTTAAATGATTTGATTCTTACTACTAATTTTAAAGCTGACGTAATGATCGATATTCTCGACGTTAGCAAAGATGAGTTGTACGATGATTTTGACAGTAATGCGGTAGACATTACCGGTAGCGCGCTGTTTAAGAAGGTTTACTTAGCTGAGTATGATCAATACGGTGGTAAACCTTATGGCAGTATTATAGGTTTATACGAAATTGAACATACCCCGCGTGATGAGTTCTGGTTGAAAATCATGGGTAAAATAGCGTCTGCCAGCCATGCGCCATTTGTCGCTGCAGTTTCTCCAAAATTCTTCGGTTGCCAAACCATTGAAGAATTAGCTGCAATCAAGGATCTGGAAGGCATGTTGAACCATCCGCGTTATGGCTCATGGAATGCGTTCAGAGACTCGGAAGCAGCTGCCTATATTGGTCTTACTCTACCTAGATACATACTGCGCCAGCCTTTTGATCCAGATATTAACCCCTGTGGCAAAGGTGATTTCACCTTCACAGAGGAAGTGCGTGGTGATGATAATGCCGATTATCTTTGGGGCAGTGCGACTATTCTGTTTGTACAAAATATGATTCGCTCTTTTAGTACCTCAGGATGGTGTCAATATCTTCGCGGACCTAAAGGCGGTGGTTTAGTTTCAGGTCTCCCCGTGCATATGTTCAATATGCGTGGTGAAGAGGAAATGAAACTTCCTGTAGAAATGGTTATCCCTGATTTCCGTGAACTTCAGTTTGCCAATGCCGGTTTCATGCCGCTGATTTACCGCAAAGGTACTGCTGATGCGTGTTTTTTCAGTTGCCAGTCATTGAAAAAATCCAAGAAGTTCAAAGACCCTAAAGATTCTGAAAATTCTCAATTGGTGACAAATCTTTCCTACACTTTGTCTATTACTCGTATCGCTCATTATGTTAAGTGTATTATGCGCGACAATATTGGTAGTAGCGCCGATGCTCCTTATATCAAGGACTCATTGAATAACTGGATGTTTCAATACGTGACCACCGTGGTAAATCCAGACGATCTTACTTTACGCTACTATCCGTTCAAAGCAGCCAGTGTAGAGGTTGACGAACGTCCTGGCATGTTGGGTTGGTACGATTGTAAAATTTCTGTGTTACCGCATATTCAATTCGAAGGTATGGATGTTGAATTGCGCCTCGATGCACGTTTGTAGTATTAAACTTAACAATTTAACTAAGAGAAAAATATCATGGCATCTTCACAATATAGTTGTAGCGTAAGGCAAGGCCTTAACTTTGAAAAAGACCAGCAATTGCTGGTGGGGCATTTAGTCAGCATGACCGTTTCCGGTCAAGCATTAGGGGCTGATATGGCGCTGACGATACCGACAGCGACGTTTTCGTCAGGAGAGGCCGTAACAGCCTCAACATCCGTTGTCGGTGTAATCGCCGATATTTCTTGGCAAGGTGGTTATGCGGATCCACTGCATTTTTCTGTGCATGTTAGTACTGAAAATCAAAAATTAATAGCCATTAAGACCCATACCAATATGTTGGATACTACGGTGGTATTCCAGTTCCATATCTGGGCTTTTGATCCAATTGCCAAGGTGTATTACCTAGCTTTCCATTCTAATTCAGTTAACATGAATGGCCTGATATTAAAGAATGGTGGTGATCTGGCTCTTCAAATTAGTCCAGATGCGTCTCCTATTGTGAAATCACCACTGAACTATGAAATGTACATAGGCATTATGCCCCAAGAAACAGCTCAAGTTCTTAATTTGGCAGTTTCTAATACTGACAAATTTGTTAAAACCTGGGGTGTGGCGGTATCTACTTAAGTTTCTTTTGACTAAGACCATAAGCCTCGTGGCTATTAATTAATTTATGTACAATCGCTTATCACGAGTTTTGTGGACGATGGGTCAGGCGTTGTTGCCTGGACATCTGCGTGCCATGGAAGAATCCTTGCTGGCTGATAGTGCGTTGCGTTTCAGTCAGCAGGAGTTGCCCGCTTATGGACTGTATAATTTACATTGGAACCAAGCCTTGCTAACAGAAGGTGTGTTGTCTTTGGAAAAGATGACACTGGTGATGCATTCAGGATTATTGCTGGAGCTAAAAGGAAATGCTCAAACAACGCCACTGAATCTTAATATACCCGGCACCACCTTGGTGCCGGTTTATGTGCATGTGCGCAGCCGTCCCGAGGACAGTGCCGAGCCTGACACCGCTTCACAGACGATTAAACGCGATAACATCAATTGCTGGATTTGGTCGCTGGAACTTTCTACAGAGCAAGAAAATCCCGATACACGGGAAAGTTTTCATTTGGCTGAGTTTAAAAAACAGCCTGATGGTTCGTGGCAACTTTCGTCACGCTATATCCCACCGTTAGTACGTCTAGGATCAATGCCATTTCTAAAAGAAGAATTGGCTGGATTGATAATCAAGCTTGAAGCCTATCAATATCAGTTGACTCAGGAAATTGCGGCCATTTATCTATCAGGCGCTGATCTGGTTAATGCCAAGCAATGCTTGAAAAGTGTCGTGCAAATGCAACGCTTTCTTGCCAATCTGTTTGCCCAGGTTTCCCCACACCCTTATACGGTGTATGAACATTTAAAGCACTTCTATGTTGATTTGTGCTTTTATCATAACAGCACCCCGCAATTTGCGACGGCGCCTTATCGCCATGAACAACTTGTCGACGTATTCCGTGAAACGCTTGAACCTTTGAATGAGCAATTGCAGTTGAGTCAGGTACGCTCACCTTATTTACCTTTCACTGTGTCTGGTGGTCTAGTACGAGCTAAATTACCCGAGCCGATACGCGAGGCAAAACAAATTTATTTATTGATTCAAAAAGGAGACGTTACCAAATCAGTCAGTCTTGATGGTGTTAAAATTGCTGCAGTCTCTCGTATCTCGATGGTACATAAATTCTATTTACAGGGTGTCCCTTGCAAACGCATGGAGCGTCCACCGTTTCAAAATTCCTTTGGACCGGAGGTAGAGGTTTACCAAATCAGCCCTGGAGATGAGTGGGATTACGCTCTGGATGAATTGGAACTGGGTTTCTACGCGGATCCAAAATTTACTGAAGAAAAGTTTTTTCTTTATTGGAGATTCGTCTGATGGCCTTGCTGCATAAGCTGGCAGGCCACAAGACTAAAGCCGAAGACCACGAAATTCAAAGTATTATCGATAATCTCAATAATGTGCTGGGTAGTAAGCGAGACTACGGCTTTTTTTTGCATAATTTTGGCCTGTCCGACTACAAATATCTGGGCACCAGTGATTATATCGGTAAGGCGCTAATTGCCGAAATAACCGAAAATATCGAACTCTTTGAACCCAGGATAGTGTTGAATAAGATCGTTCATGTTAAGGATGATCAGCTTTTTGACTTGGCTTTTAGCATCGATTGCGTGGTGCGCAACAAACCCCACACCATTAAATTATTTTTGAATCCGGTACTCAATCGATATCAGGTAGCGTTATGAGCAGTTTTACCGGAGACTTGACGATTACCTTGGTACTGACTATTACTGGTACGGCTCACACTATTCCTGCTGGTAACGTTAAGTCTCTGGAGCTTAGCCTGACACCTTACGGTTTTAATGGCAAAGTAAGTTTTGTGGTGTCCTGCGAAGAGTCTACCGACGCGTTATTTACGCCGATGAGCACACTAAATGATTTAATCGAAGTGTCATTGCAGGTTAAGGCTTATTCTAATGATTCTGATGCGGTGATCACTCCGCTAATTCTAAGCGGTTTAGCAACTACCCGAGGATTTTCAGAGCAGACACTGGGTAATATTTTAAAATCCCAGGCTTTTATGTTGCATCGGCATTATCATCTGGAGTTTGCCGATCCTGCCCAGGTGTTATGGAAACAACATTTTCCCTGTGAGTTGCTCACCGACACCACGTTGAAGGCGCTGATTACTGCTCACAAGAGTGCAAAAATAGATTTACTATTTGATTGGGCGGCTGTGCTGGATAAAAGTTATCCGGTACTTACTCTGTCATTGGGAGCGCCGGGCAGCCAGGCCAGCTTTTATGATTATCTCATCTGGTTGGTAGATACCAATAACGGCGTGTTTAGCTATAATTTTGCCACCAAAAAATATTCCCTCAGTACAGCAAAGATTCAGACCGGCACCGTTCAATCATTCAGTTTTTTGGAAGTTTCGTCATTTAGCGTGGAATTTCCTGAAGTCATTCGTTATCAGCCAAAGGTTCTAAATGCTTACTCGGAAAGTCCGCTGAATACGGCCATTGCCAATGTTCCGATGGCCACTCCGATTCGCCGCGATTACATTCAGCGTTATCCTATTGCAGCTGACATGACGGCCCGGGTCACGCTGGAAACAGCAAGATTAAAACAGCATTTACATGAAGTTTGGGTGGATTACAGCAGCTTTCAAATGGAGGTTACACCACCAGGTAAATTAGTCGATTTTAAGGGATCTTCTGCCTGGAATGCGTCATTATTTGTTCATGCTAACACCTATCAGGTAAGAGAGTGGCGCTTGGTTGCACATTCGGTGCATCAGGAACTAACTTTGAATCTAAACAATACCTACAGTCGCTATACTATGGAACATAGCCTGAAACTGGATCTTAAGGCTGAACTAAACGTAGCTTTGCCACCCTATGTGCTGCCGATTTATCCCTTTTTTGTGGAAGGCAAAGTCCTTAGTGAACAAGGTGAGGATACCGATGTGACTTATCAGTTTTACACAGATAAAGACACTTCGATTAACTATTACCAGATCAACATTCCTTTATGGGCCGATAAAAAAGTACGGGCTGCGTACCAGTCGAATATGGATACAGGACAATTTTATTTTCCTCCTTATAAAAAAGCGAGGGTGCTTGTTGGCCTTGGTTTTGATAGCGCTGTTATTACCCAATTTCTTGATTGGGGTAGTGGCACGGCTTTGCCGCTGGATTCCCAAGGCAACCAGTTGGTCATGGGTAAATCAACCACCAGCCAGAATATTATTAAGCACACGTATGTAGATAGTAAGCCTGACTTGCAAATTCAGCGCACTGACGCCAAAGATACCGAATTATTACAATTCTCTGATGGCTACATTATTCTGCGAACCCAGTTAGAAGAAGGGGAAGGCTAAACATGGCGTTGTTATGCAAAATAGAATTAAGCCAAACCGATGGGATGACTCTGACAGTTTTCAACAAAGATGGCAAAATAACTCAAACTGCAACCCTCGACGGCACCATTATTACGCTGACCTGTAAAGGTGAAGAGAACACCAGTACCATCACCCAAAAAACCGACAGCATAACCATAGCGTGTAAAGATTTCGTCGTTAATGCAGATACCATTACCTGCAAATCGACCGAGAACACTCTGCATGAAGCCACAGGTACTTTTACTATTAACAGCACTAAAAAAGCTACGTTTAAGTCATCGGTGGATATGGATATTACGGCGACCACAAAATTAAACCTGAAAGGCACCGACTTTGTCGCTACTGCAACGAATAGCGCGAAAGTGACAGCCTTAACAACAACCATCAATGGCGACACTAAAGCGACAGTTAGTGGTTTAGAGCTGGCGCTTACCGGAACAACCCGAGCCAACCTGAAAGCTGCCATGGTCATAGTTGCAGCCGATTCGGTAATGAGCGTCGAGGGGCTAACAACCACGGTCAAAGGACAGATCACCAATATCCAGGGCAGCCTGGTAAAGCTCGGATAAGGCTTATGAGTTTTGATAATACGCAGTATCGTGCTTTTCTCGAGGAATTACAGGATTTAACCGATTTTAGGCTAGATTATGCGCTGGATTATCCGGGTGCCGGACTGGAAGGGGATGACCCCGATGTCAAACGTATTATCGAAGCCCTAGCTTTCTTTGGTGCACGCACTCAGATTGCGGTCACGCGCAGTTTGGATGCAACCAATCGCCGCTTGTATCAACAGTTTTTTTCCTATTTACTGACGCCACTGGCCGCAATGGCAATGATTCAGGCTAAGCCGACAGGGCATCTGACTGAGCTTTTGGACTTACCTGCGGGCACCGAATTTGAATTGAGGCCTGACCAAGGCGGTCAAGTTATGTTTCGCACCAACCGACCTTTGCGGGTGCTGCCTATGAGTCTGGAAGGCGTAAAGCAAGAGCTGCTTCCAAACGCAGGTGTACGGCTAGTGCTGTCATTCCAAGCTAATTTCCCACTAAACGAACAGCCTGGAAACCTAAGTCTTCATATTAACTATTTGAATGACTTGGCGCTGTCACTCAAAGTATTTAATTTTTTGAGTCGGTCGATAAAAAGTGCCGCAGTCCAGTTCGGTGTGTATGATCCAGAACAACCGTGCACTTCATTTAGTTTCAGTCTCGGTGCGCCTCCTGTCGATATCGCAACCGATCAGTGGCACCACCCGTTGGAACTTGAACGTTACTATTTTCATTTTCCTCAACAAGAACTTTATTTGGATTTAGAACTGCCATTAGCACCCCGGAACTGGAAACATTTTACGGTGATACTAGATTGTGACCAGGCTTGGCCACGTCAGCTGGGTTTAAATCGGAGCTTGTTTCACTTGTTTACCGTGCCCTTGGTTAATAACCAGCAAACCTTGGCTCAACCGATTATTTGCGATGGTACTCAGGAACATTATACGATCCGCCATCCCATGCCCGAATTAGGCTTTAGCTTGCAAAAAGTACTGGGCGTTTATGAAGCTAGCGAAAACGGTATGTTGCCTCTTCGGGCCGGAATAGTGTCGGGGGGCAATGGCTCCTACGAAATTGAGCAAGGCCCATCGCAAGAAGGTGGGGGTAATTTATACAGGGTGGTTCCTCATTTTCCTGCTTGTTTCGAAAACCCCAGAACCCTTGTGATCGAAGCTTTATGGCAACAACCCTGGTATGACCAAATCGTGCAAAACACCTATACCTTGCAGGCATTTAGACGGCAGCTGCCTGGGGTAGAATGGGGGCTTTTAGATACCGTAATTCCCCATGCGGAAAATCGTCAAATGGATAATATATCCAGATATATGCATTTACTAACGCTTATGCATGCGCCTAGTTTAAATGGTCAGAATATGAAAGATCTACTATTAGCTTTGGGCAGTGTTACTGTCGGTCGGTTTCAAAGCGTATTCAATAGCCTGATTGATGTACGTCTCGAGGAAGTGCCTTTGGGTGGCGAGGAAGCACATAAGACTCAGCAAACTTATTATTTGCAATTTAAACCCCAATTGGATGGAGGACTGGAATTAATCGATGCGTTTGTCCATCATGTTGGACGAGTGCTAGATTTATGGCTTACCGATGCGCTCGTCCAGATACGGTGGGAAGTGCAGGATGATGCCGAAGGAACCATTTCAGGTGCAAAACAATGAATCAAAATTTATGCAAGGTAATGAACCAAAATTTATGGATGATGATTGTAAGCATCAATAATTTGCTAAATCCTTTACGGGAAGCAGAAACGCAGTCGACTATTGGAATGATCGACCTAGTAGAATTGCGCAGTACAATACGCGCTCAGTTGAAAGATTTGTGTGCCGTGATTACTGAAAAATATTCAAAGCGGGATGCTCATTACGTGTTATTTCCGCTTACTGCTCACTGTGACGAAGTAGTCAAAATGATGATCTTAGAGAGCGATCAATCAAAATGGCCTCCACTACAACAAGAGTTTTATCAGGTGGCTGATGCAGGCGATGTCTTTTACGAGTTACTTGATGATGCGCTAAGTAAGCCGGAAACCTTAGCTCTAGTTTATGAAGTTTATTACTTTTGCTTGCAGGATGGTTTTTGTGGCCGTTACAGCGATAACCGTGACAGGGTTGCTAATTATCTCGAGAAATTGCGTAAACATATTGTCTTACAACCCATAGTCGTGGAAGATCCCGTAGAATCTACCGTGAGCAAGCGCAGTTATTTTCGCATGCCAAATTATGTCTATTACGGCGGGGCTGCTGTGCTGTTAATATTGGTTTATACCTTTCTGTCTATTCTGGCCAGTTCCTGGCAACCACCATCAAAATGAACACCATCACCTCTAGGCTTGACGAGCTATTTTCACCTGAAAGGTTAGACGAGAACTGGCAAACTAAAATAATGCCTGTGCTTGAATTGCCCCAAATTTCATATAACAGCGAAATTCATGCCAGTTATCAAGAATTACAGCGCTTGGTCGCGAAAAAATTTCCGGATATTTCTCGTCTATCAGGAAACTTCGATGAATTAACTGAGCACATCAACCAAAATTTCCCCCTGGATGCAGCTACCGACACGGCTACTGCCAAATCAAAACAAGCGGTAGTCTTTATGCTGGAGCAATTAGAAGAATTGTTATGGGCGCTGGATTTGTCACTCAGAGTACAGAGATGACGTTGTTAGAAACCCGTATAGTCGACAACATTTGGCGATTTGATCCGATCAGTTTGCTAAAATTATTGGCTCATTTGGGTTACCAAATGAACGAGATTTTGTTTTGCAGCAGTTTCAGCAACTGCTCCCAATCTCGCTTGCTTGAGTCGATTGAATTTCACCATACACCAAAAAAAGTGCTTATTGTACTTAATCTGGGCTTATTAGGTGGTCAAAGCGTACTCCCGAATTATCTGTTTAAACAAGTTCATAATAAAACCATTGATGCGCAGCGATTTGTAGATTTTTTTGGCTATTTTGATGATAGGTTATTACGCCGTTTTTTGATGGCTATTTATCCAGAATTTGACGAAACAATTGTACCGGACTGGGAAAGTCGAAAACGAGCAGCACTTTACACACTAAGACTTGATAGCGTTGTTACTTTGCACTGGTTAATACAGTTGATATTTCCTGAATTACAAACACGGGTAGAAAAAGTTAAGTTAGAACGGACTATTGACCTAGGTGCTCCTATTTTGGGAAAAACCCGCCTGGGTTACCAGGCAGTTTTTGGAAAAATAAAGAAGATGCCCGTACCGGGGCAGAAAATTACGCTGATTAGCGATGAAGATAATTTTACTAAAAATCAGCCTTGGCCGGTTGAAATTGAGCAGCGCTTGCAAGAGCTGATCTTTCCGGTTTTAAAAGACGTGGATTTACATTTAGAAATATGGCTGATGCTCCGCAATCAAAGTAGTTCTCTAAGTTTAAAGCAAAATAGTTACCTAGGATATGAAAACATCTTTAGTGATAATCTTCAGTTTCGACATATTCGAATTTTTTCCGGACGATTGTACGATGGACATTAATGAGATAAAACTATGAAAATTGAGCTATTACAGGGTGTTTTCCCTGTAAATAAAAATCCTGGGCTTGATTCTACAGACCCTCGTCTTGACGAAATTGCAACGTTGGTGCAAATAGGGAAACATGCAGAAGCGGCCAGTCGGAGCGAAGAATTACTAGCTAGTGGAGTTTATGACATTCGCTTAATTTGCTACTTTCTTTATGGCCATTGGTTGGAAAATGGCTTACTCAGCCTGTTTGATATTATCAATTGCTTAAATAATATTCTGCTAGAAAATTGGGAGGCTATTGGCCCGGTCACTAAACGGGAAAAAAATAGTGAAAAAAGTCTGGATTGGCTGCTCAAGCAATTACTGAAAAAAATTCAATACGAAGAAGGTAAAAATTCCGCAATATGGAATCAGTGGCAAAGTCTCTACAACTCAGATCAAATGAGCAATATATTGGAATTGAGCGAGACCAGCTTTCGTTCAAATATTAACCTCCGCCTTGAAGATACTTGTGAAAATATCATTGCCCTCTGGAGCAAAATAGAGGAATGGCTGCGGGTATTTCAGCAATTAATGACGCCAGAACCAGAACCAATTCAACCTGAAAAAATCGAGCCTGAACAGGTCGAAACTGAGCAGATTGAAGCTAAAAAGGATTACGATATTTTTTCTATTGCGGTGAGATCAAGCACTGGACTGGAAATTGAAAGCTCTTATCACATGGAACTGTTATTGAAAAAACTGGCAGGGTTTGAACGTTTGCTACAGGAAGAGAAGTTTCCCCGAGCGGCATTGTTAGCCGTCGACATTAACGGCACCATAGAAAATTTCGATCCTAAACTGTATTTCCCGAAAATTTTAGAAGCCTTTATCCGACTGCAAGCGCTTAATTTTGAAGAATTGGCTATTTATGCAGAAGATCAGAATAATCCGCAGTGGCAGGTCATGCAAGATTGGTTAAAAGTTGATATTGATAGTTTTATAAATTATTAGGAGGTTGTTATGGGTTTTCTAGTTACAGGCGGTGCTCTTCTTAAATGCACTTTTGGTGCAGCACCTTCGCCACTGATGGTATTACCAACCAATCATGTGTTGGTCACTATGCCAGCGGCCAACATTATGGATCATATACCGTTGCTCAATATTTTGCCCTTCGGAACGTGTACCAGCATAGCCAATCCTATGGTTGCAGCGGCGATGGCGATACCTCCGTTCGTGCTTAAACCTATGCCTTGCATACCGATGACATTGACACCTTGGATAGCTGGAGTTCCCGCTGTATTGATAGGCAACATGCCCGCTCTCGATAATGGCAGCAAGCTGATGTGTTGCTGGGCAGGAAGTATTGGCATCAACTTTGCCGGACAGATTCCGGTGATGGTCTGATCGATAATTTATGAGCAACGATGACAATACCGGACCTTGGTCTGCTGCTAGTTTTACGATGATCGAAGCCTCCTTATGGCAGGAAGATCAGGCGGTGCCTGTCGATGGGTCCTGGTTGAATTTAAGCTGGCAGGAGCCGGTTCGTTTTTGGAAAGCATTACATGCCTACTGGGTGCGAAGATTAGCGAGTTCATCAAAAAGTGTTCCTTGGTTTCGATATAATTTTTATCACGATGTCTTGATTCGACAAAAAGATCAGACTTTGCCAGCTTTGGTTTGGTTCGATAGGGGAGTTTGGCAAACGTGGTCTTATGCTGATCTGGATAAAGTTGTCAATGGCCTAGCTGCCTCCTGGGAGTCGGCTGGTGTACAGCCTGGGGATACCCTGACTATTTTGCATCCTCAAGGGCCGCAGTGGTTAGCGGCCTTACTAGCCGGTTTACGCTTAGGACTGATAGTGTCGCTATTGCCACCGCAAGGCAATGCTTTTGTCAGCCGGCGCCTGGAAAATATCGATCCGCAATGGCTGGCGATGGATCAACTGTATCAACATCAGCTTGCGGTGGTTTGGCATGACCGGGTATTGCCAAATACGTTGTCCTCCTCTGCGCCAACCCGGAGGCCTTATGAATATCCGGGTACCGCTGTCGTAGTCCAGTGCTTTGACCTGACCAGTGTTACACCTGATGTGGCGTTGCCGGTTGATGCCGATACCCTGTATCTGGGCGCTTTGCGGGATGGTATTTTGTGTTTGGGAATCAAGCCGGGACTCGCGTGTGCCGCACCTGGCTGGCAGGTGATGGAAAGTCAGCCTGCACTGGTGTTAGCGGTATTGCTGAATGGGGGAACCTGGGTACACATCGGCCTTGCCGAGTTAAAAAAAGAACCGGAACGCCTTCTGGAACAGCACATAGATGTGCTTGGTGTCAGCCGCTCCTTGCGCGATTTATTACTGGCTAATCCATTGAAAGGTGAAAAAACCTGGCGTTATTGGTTTCGCCATCCGGCAGAGTCGGCTAACTTCACAATTTGGCAGGAGTTTATTCAGAAATTGCAGCTGGAGCAAAGTTACTCGGGTAATTTGCTGTGGAGCGCGGCGCGAGGTGGCGCTATTATTTTTTCAGTCAGATACCGGGGACATTCCCATCATCGGGTATTGCCAGCAGCTGGTATGCGCTGGCAACTGGGCATTATTGACGCTCCGGAATTGCCTTATGTGGGGAGCTGGGGCCGATTTGCGCTGGGTAAGGAAGAAGAGGGTAAAATTATTTGGACAGATACGCCGGCTATTTTAGCGCCCTATCTAAAATCCTGGGATTATTTAGGACAGTATCCGCGAGGTCGAGCAGGTCGCACTTATTTGTGCCAAGAAGTGCTGGATTTGCTGTCAGATAAACTACGCTATCTGGCGCTGATTGAAACAGAGATGGCGGGCGGCGAGGCTGATCCGTGTCAGGTACTGTTGACTTTCGGCCCAGGCATGGATGCGACGGCTTTACATAATTTGATCGAAACCGAGTTAGGTACTGACTTTTTGCCAGATCGCATTGAGTGTTTGCCGCTGTTGCCCCAACGCAATAGCGAAGGTGAGGCGGATCAGGAATGGTGCCAGTTTCATTATTTAACCGGCGAACTGTACCGGCGTCAGCGGAGTGAACTGTACCGCTGTTTGTCTGAGTTAAAGCAGAAGATTTTGGCGTAGTCGGACAAGGTAAAATTATGAAACAAGTCGCATCATTACAGTACGGGGTCATCTTTAAAAAAGCATTTGCACAAGTGGATATATTTAAAGCTTTTGTGAAAGCGGTTTTGGATATTGAGTTAGAGATTGATAAAGTTGAAACTGAAAAATCATTTAAACCGACAATGGGTTATGTAGATTCGCGATTTGATTTATTTGCCCAGGACAATAAAAATCGCATTATTGTGGATATACAACATGCGCAAAGTGAAAGTCATTATGACCGGTTTTTACATTATCATTGTGCAGCTTTGTTAGAACAAATTCCTAAAGGTGAAAAAAGTTATCGTCCAAGGTTGAAGGTATTTACCATTGTGGTGTTAACGTCTAACGATAGGCATGGCAAGGATGTGTTAACGATTGATTTTGATCCTAAGGATTTACAAGGCAATGGCGTTAATGAAATTCCACATAAGGTAATTTTTTTGTGTCCTAAACAGGTCAATGAGAATACACCGATAAGATATAAAGAATGGCTGGAAGCGATTAAGGATACCTTGGATGGCAAAGTTGAGGAAAGCAATTATCACGATGCAATGATTCAAAAGATATTTAATAGCATTGAAGAGGATGGGATTACTCCCACCGAGCGTTATGCTATGTTTGAGGAGTATGACCAACGTGAGATTGCAGAAACACGCTTGAAAAATAAGTTAAAATTCATCGCCAATAATATGGTGGCTGAAGGCTTGTCTTTGGAAATTATTTCTAAAGTAACAGGTTTGACTGTTTCTGAAATTGAAAATTCGAGTGATGAATATTTTGATAAGGAGCTGTAGGTCGAGCACATGCTTTTTGTGCCCGACATTTCCATTAATGATGCTGGGCAATGTGTTGATATTATACTTTTATCGATTGAAAATGTTAATGGTGCTGGTCAATGTATCGATATTATACTTTTTTCGGTTGAAAATGTTGGGTTAACGATAGAGCTGTTAACCCAACCTACTGGTCTAATTATTTTTTCACGATTTTGGCTCAGGTATAAATTATGTCTGCATTAGCTTACCACCAAGACTTTTATGGCTGGACACAGGAACAGGAAAAATTATTGCGGGAACATTACCTTAACGAACTTGACCTTGAAAATCTATTTCCACAACGGAATATGTTAATAGTTGCGTAGGTCGGGCACTATAGTGGGCCCTGAAATCCGGACAATGGTTTAAGCTATGCACTGTCGAAAAATGAGAAGCAAGAAATGAGCGAAAGCAAACGGAAGATTTTTACAGGTGCCCAAAAAGCCAAGATTGCTTTAGAGGCGCTGAGAGGCACCAAAACAATCAATGAGATCGCGCAAGATAACAATGTGCATCCAACCCAGGTCAGTCAATGGAAAAAGGACTTGTTGGATAATGCCAGCAGTTTATTTGAAGGCAAACGAGGGCCAAAGCCGGTCAATGCACAGAGCGAT
>CANNNV010000062.1 GCA_947506155.1 Methylococcaceae bacterium | reverse complement strand
TAACTTGCAATGGGTAAACTGGAAATACAATATTAACATGCAATTAAAAAAAACACCTAAATTCTTTAAATATAGTCGTTTTAATATGGCGCTATTTAGGGATGTTTATGGCGATATATTACCTTTTAATAATACTTAATCAATGGACTGAAGTTACACCTAAGAAATTAGCATCAGATAACTTAGACAGCTTTGAGATCGACCAGCGATTTATTTCGTGTGCATTCCTAATGCTATTGCGCCTACGCTTAATTTTGAAAGGCTACTGAAAGCTTGTAGTGTTAAACTCTCGCCCATTTGATACGCTTGGTTACCAAAGCGTTGCAACGAGCATAAGGAACACCAATACCATGGGGATACTCAGCATACTGCTCTGGACACCGGCTGCCGGAGTTTTGCTGCTGGCTTTAACGCCTAGCCGAAACATACGGTTAATACACACTATCGCTAATTTATTTACGACCGTCGCTTTTTTATCGGTCTGCTGGCTGCTAAATAGTTATAACGCCGATAATGCAGGCTTACAATTTAGCGAATATTTCCCGCTAAATCCTAAATTGGGCAGCGCTTATGCCTTAGGGGTAGATGGCTTATCGATGCCGATGCTCGTGCTGGCGACTTTGCTTACGTCTATTGCCTTGCTAGCCTCGTTCAACATATCGACCAGCGTCAAGGGCTATCATATTTGCATTTTATTACTTGAGTTTGGCATGTTAGGCGTGTTTCTGGCTCAAGATTGGGCGTTATTTTATATCTTCTGGGAAGTCACCTTAATTCCACTGTTCTTTCTAATTGGTCGCTGGGGCGGTAACAGGCGGCACACCGCCAGCCTTAACTTTGTGCTGTACACCATGGGCGGCTCGGTTTTCATGCTACTTAGCCTGCTGGCCATCAGTCAATATGATCTTGAACACGGAGGCTCTTTGATGTCTTCAATGCATCAGGCCGCGCAAGACATGCCCCGGCTTGAGCAGGTGTTAGTGCTGCTGGGTTTTGTAATCGGCTTTGGCGTCAAAATGCCGATATTTCCGCTGCATGGCTGGCTACCGCTGGCACATGTGGAAGCTCCCAGTCCAGTCAGTATTTTACTGTCCGGCATTTTGCTAAAAATGGGCGCATATGGCTTAATCCGCGCTGTGGTGATGCTACCAGAAGCCGCTAAATTACTGCAACCCATGCTGATTTTCCTGGGGCTATTCGGCATGCTTTATGGCGGCCTTTTGGCCTGGCGACAAAGTGATCTTAAAGCCATGATTGCTTATTCTTCCATCAGTCATATGGGCTTGGTATTGCTGGGTATTGCGACCTTGAATGAGGTTGGCATTACCGGTGCAATCTTGCAAATGAGCGCGCACGGACTAATTGCCGGCGCCTTGTTTCTGCTGATTGGCCTGCTCTATGAACGCACCCATACCCGCAACATTCAAGATTACAGCTCACTGATTAAGGTGATGCCGCGCTTTACCGTGTTCATGACCTTAACTTTACTCGCGGCAATGGGCTTGCCCGGTTCGGTGGGCTTTATTGCCGAGTTACATACCTTGATTGGCAGCTATAGCGCTTTTTCCAGCCTAGCTCTCGGCCTGGTCGTGATGGTATTTTTTAGCGTAAGTCTGTTAATCGGTGCTGCCTATGGGATACGCACCATTAGTTTGTTATTTACCGGACCGGTAAAACAGGAAATGAATCATCTCGAAGACTTGAGAACACCAGAGTGGCTGGCGGCAGGAATACTGGTTGGGAGCATCGTATTATTCGGCTTGCTGCCCGCGCCGTTGCTGGCCTTATCTTCAGCAACCATCGGCCAGATGAATAGTGTGATCAGTCAGCGGCTTTTATAGGATTAGCGATGCAACAGTTTTCTTTAGAATTACGCGAGCATATTAGCAGTGTGCTAAACCAGCTGGATCACGTTCTGCCCGGGCAGGCGCCGATCCTTGATTTCGTGCATCACAACACCCTGCATGGTTTTCAGCATTTGCCGTTTGACCAGGCTCTAGCTGACTTTGAAGCCTTGACCGGCATTAACTGCTATCTTCCTGAAGCGAAAAACCGGAATTTTTATCAACAGGGACGTATTAATCAAGACGATTTGTCCGCAGCGTTTAGTCAGTGTCCAAATTTGCAGGCAAAGCAAAATGTTTGCGTATTGAAAGACCGAACCATCACTCGGCAGGATATTTACCGCATTGCGCTGTTATTTGACCTACAACCAATTACCGTCAGTCACTTAAACTGGCAAATAGAAGAGCTGGCCGCGCTAGAGACTATGCAAGCCGATGTGCCAAAGCCGGTAGTTGCAGACGGCAGCAATGTGGTCCGGCAATTATGGGCAAGTATCTTAACCACACTTAACCTAGAACACGCAGCTTTGCACCCGGAAGCCATGCTGGATTTGTCGGTAGAACAGGCCGAAGACTGGCTGGCCAATATCCATGTGGGAGCGACTTCAGTCGCTCCCACAACCCACCAACACATGCAGCAACAAGCACGCGCGGCATTAGATCAACTGCTGAGCGAGGTCGGCAATAACATCAGCTTGCTCGGACTGATCCTGGCCTTGAGTGGTATAGACATTCTGGACTCGGTTCGTGCCCAGCTGATCCGCTTTTGCGCGTCGGGACTGGATGAAGGTGTGGCCGCCTGGCAATTGCCTGAACGCAGCAGTCTGGGTCTTTATGGGGCCTGGAGGGCAACAGCGGCTTATGATGCCAATCCTTTTTTACATGAGTTGCAGGACTGGCAACAAATTATCGCCGAATTGCCCGAAATGGCCATCGACACCATTATCCTGCAACTCCAGCATCTGGAAATACCGCAAAACCTTTGGGCTGGCTATCTCCGCCGTCTGGCGCTGGAAATTCCGGGCTGGTCGGGATTGATCAACTGGCGGCAGCACCACCCCAACTACGACACCGACAATGATGCCGCGCCGACACTGGCTGATTATCTAGCGATACGCCTAACCCTGGATAGGCTTTGGCTGAATCAGGTTTGCCGCGACACCTGGAAAATCGAGGCCAAACTTAGCGCCATCGAAGGTTATTTTTGTAAGAACCTATCCGAGTTTATGGTGCGCAGCCGTTTGTATCAGGGCGATTTGCCGGAATATCTGACCCACCGTGCCGAATCGCTGACCTTGCACGCCGGTTCCGAGCGTTATGACCGCACCGACTGGCAGCAACTCGCCGATTTAATCTGGACCTGGCAATGCAGTCCCTTGGCAAATCCGGCGCAGCACACCGCCCACAACAGCGGCTGGCGCTTGTTTCGTTTATGTCAGCATTTGGGGCTTAATGCCACTGACTTGCAAAGCCTAGGCCTAATCGATTTGCAAGCGATGTTGCTTGTGCTGGATGAATTTACCCTGACCGAACGCAGTAAAGTTTGGTTGCTGGCTTTCGAGCATCATTACCGGCAGGATTTTTTTCAGGCACTACGCGCCAATCATCAGCGTGGCGGCTGGCTCAAGCGCATTAAGCGGCCTGAAGCGCAAATCATCTTATGTATGGATGAACGCGAGGAAAGTTTTCGTCGTCATCTCGAAGAGCTGAATCCAGATATTGAAACCTTGGGTGTTGCCGGATTTTTCGGTGTTGCGATGAATTATAAAGGGATTGATGCTACGCATGTGACGCCGTTGTGTCCGATTGTCGTAACGCCTGCGCATGAAGTTGACGAAATCGCCAAACAAGGCTACGAAGAAATTCTGCTTAAACGTCAACAAGGACGCCGTTTGAATCTGGGTTTAGGCTACCTGCTGCATCATAGCATGCGCCGTAATCCGCTATTGGCTCATGCCGCTATTGATCTGCTGGCGCCGTTTACCTTGACAGGATTGCTCGGTAAAATGCTGCTGCCGCACTACCATAAGGTTATTTCCGACTGGCTGCATCGATCCCTCGTACCGCATGTCGCTACAGAATTACAATTTACGTCAACCGATACGGCAACTGTCGCCACGATTGAACAGCCCAAACTGGGTTTTACCGACCTTGAGCAAGCCGGGCGCGTAGCCGCGCTGTTGCGCAGTGTAGGCCTGATAAGCCGTTTTGCACCGATTGTCGCACTGGCGGGGCACGGCTCTACCAGCCAGAATAATCCGCATGAAGCCGCGCATGATTGCGGCGCCTGTAGCGGGCGGCAGGGTGGGCCGAATGCGCGTGTTTTCGCGGCCATGGCCAACCGGCCTGAAGTGCGTACCCTGCTGATGCAACAAGGTATTGTCATTCCAGATGACAGCTGGTTTGTTGGCATGCAGCACGATACCTGTAGCGATGCGATGACTTGGTATGATCTGGATGCGATACCTGCGTCGTTGCGTGATGGTTTCAATTGCTTCAAGACCTATGTTAGCCAAGCGCAAGCATTGTCGGCACATGAGCGGTGTCGGCGGTTTGCCTCGGCCGAACGTTCGGCTACGGCCGCGCAAGCCTTTCAACATGTAACCCTGAGAGCGCATGATTTAAGCCAGGTTCGTCCCGAGTTCGGCCACGCCACCAATGCGGCGGCGGTGATAGGTCGTCGATCCTTAACCCAAGGTGTATTTTTTGATCGCCGGGTATTTTTGATTTCCTACGATCCGACACAAGACCCTGAGGGCCATATTCTCGAATCGATTTTGCTGACTGCAGGCCCAGTCGGTGCAGGCATTAATCTGGAATATTATTTTTCCACCATTGACAACGAACGCTTCGGTTGCGGCACCAAAGTGCCACACAATGTTATTGGCTTGTTCGGGGTTATGGAAGGCACGTCCAGCGATTTACTCACGGGTCTGCCTAAGCAGATGGTTGAAATTCATGAACCGATGCGCTTGCAGATTCTGGTTGAGGCTAAAACAGCGGTGGTGGAACAGATTTATGCTCGTCAGGAAAGCATACGGGAATTGGTGGCGGGCGGCTGGGTGCATTTAAGCGTTAAAGATCCAGATAGCGGTGATATATTCACTTTCCGAGCTAGCGAGGGATTTGTTCGTTGGCAAGCTGAAGCAAAAGACATGCAAGTGCGCGATAACTCGCCGGATTGTTACAAGGATCAAACCCTGCCGGTAGCGCCGGTGTTGATCAAACAAGTGGGAGCTGAATAATGGATGCCTTAGTCACTTTAATTCCGTTAATGCCATTGGTCGCCGCGATGGTTATCGGCCTCGGCCATCTGTTTGGTCTTATAAAAGATGAAGCTGGTGAAACTATAACCGCCGATATTGCCAGCTGGACTGTTACCATGTCCTGCTTGCTAACATTGGCGCTGATTGGCTTTGATATGCAGGGCGTCAATACCGGTTCTTACCAAGCCCGGCATTGGCTAAACAGCGATACGCTGGATGTTCAGATAAACTTTATCACTAGCGGTTTTAATCTTCGTCTGGCTGCGCTGTTTTCAGTGCTGCTCGCGCTGGTTATACGCTTTTCAATAAATTACATGCACCGGGAAGCGGGGTTTCACCGATTCTTTTTCATCCTGAGCCTGTTTACTTTTGCCATGCTGTTACTAGTGTTATCGGGTAACGCGGTCGTCACTTTCATCGGTTGGGAACTGGCCGGAATCTGCTCATACTTTTTGATCGCCTACACTTATGATCGGCAGGTTGCAGTGGTCAATGCCACACGCGTGTTTGTGACCAACCGTATCGGTGATGCAGCGTTTATATTGGGACTGGGGCTTTGCTATGTCTGGCTGGACAGCGTCAACTGGACGGTGATCAATGCCGCGACAGAGTTGACTCCCGGGAAAGCCAATGCACTGGCCTTGTGTTTTGCGGTGGCGGCCTTTGCCAAATCGGCGCAACTGCCGTTCACGCCCTGGCTAGGACGAGCCATGGAAGGACCTACGCCATCAAGTGCGGTATTTTACGGCGCAGTCATGGTGCATGCCGGCGTCTATCTGATCATTTTGTTACAGCCGGTGTTTGAACAAGCACCATTGGCTATGGCGGTAGTCGCTAGTGTTGGTCTGATCACCGCTGTCTATAGCGTAATCGTTGGCTTGAGCCAGACCGATATCAAAAGTTCGCTGATTTTTGCAAGCACCGGCCAAGTCGGCCTGATGTTTTTAGAATGCGGATTGGGCTTTTGGCAGCTGGCTGCTTGGCATCTTTGCGCACATGCAGTAGTACGCGGCTATCAACTTCTGACCGCGCCATCGCTGATGCATCAGCTACGGGGTGTAACCGCAACATCGCAACGCAAGCTGCCAGCCTGGATTTATGTCGTATCTTTGCAGCGTTTTTGGTTAGATCCGATGACCGACTGGGCACTGGTTAAACCAGTACGTGGTTTGGCGCACGACCTAAGTTATTTTGATGATCATATCGTTGATTGCGTGATGGGCTCTCCTGCGCCGGCAATCCAGGCCATAGCATCACTGGCGCAAATGGAAGAGCAGTTGCTAGGAGCTAGGCTGGATAATGACTACGACACCTTCGCTCAGGGCAGCGGTCTGGCCGGAAAATTGACCCAATGGACAGCCGCGATGCTGCACTGGTTCGAAGACCGCTTTGTGCTGCGCGGTGTCGGTAAAGACGCGATCAATTACGGTCGCCGCCTGGGGCATGTCGCCAATAGATTTGAACAATCCGTACTCAGACCCCGCTATCTAGTGTTGTTTGTTTTTATAACCTTGCTCGTTGCATTTTGAGGCCTTGATGGATATTACTGTAACTCCCTGGCAAGAATCGGTCGCCTTCCCGCTGCTGACTACCTTGACGCTGGTTCCGCTAGCCGCGATGATCGCTATTTCGTTAGCCCGATCAGCGAAGATTGGCTTGTATTTTGGCTTTGCTGGAGCGTTGTTGACGGCTGTTCTTAGCATTTATTTGCTCAGCGTTTTTGATTCAAGTCACCCCGGCATTCATCTGGTTGAACAGGTACATGTTTTCGGACTCAGTTACTGCGTCGGTGTAGATGGTACCAATATTTTATTTATTCCGCTGACCGCCGTTTTAACCGTGCTGGCGCTGGTTTATACCTTGATTACTCGCCATGTGACCGACCGCTTATTCATTGCCTGTCTGCTCGGTTATGAAACCATCCTGATCGGCGCATTTGTCGCACTGAATGTACTGCAATTCTGGTTCTGGTGCGTACTGGAACTGATTCCTGTCGCGTTGTTGACGATTCATGCCGGCACCGGGCAAAATCGGCGCTGGATTATGGTGCTGTTACTACAATATTGGGGCAGCGGTTTGCTGATGACCTTGACTGGCTTCATGCTGCTGGCTTTTGGCTTAATCGATTCCGAGCATGCACTGACTTTTGACTGGTTGACGCTGAAACAAAATAATGCTTATTTACACGATGAAGTAATCATTTTTGTGTTGTTGTTTTTTGGCTTCGCGATCCGCATGCCGCTATTTCCGTTTCATGGCTGGTTGCCGGTGTTGGCTGAACAAGGCACGGTCGCCAGCGCCGTTGTTTTTCTGGTGGGCTTGAAACTGGGCATTTATGCCGTCATTCGCTTTATTATGCCGATGGTGCCGGGTGTTGCCGAACAATGGGCTGATTTTGTGGTAACGCTGGGAGTCATCAGCATTTTTTACGGTGCGCTACTAGCGCTGATGCAGATCAATATCCGCCGTTTACTGGCTTTTGCGGTCATCAGCCAAACCGGGATGCTGGTGATAGGCATTTTCTGTTTTAACGAAGACGGGCTGGAAGGCAGTTTATTGCTTTCCATCGCTTACGGCCTGGCAATGGCAGGCATGCTGTTCAGTGTTGGTCTGATTTATGAACGCACTCGTACCGCTTATCTTCCTCGGCTAGGTGGCTTATTTGACACTAACGGCACGCTGGCCTTGCTGTTTTTAATTTCAGCATTAAGTACCATGGTGATGCCGGGTACACCGGGATTTGACGCCGCGCATTTATTGGTTGTAGGAATTATCAACGAAGACGGCTGGTTGCTTGCGATTGCAATTTTGCTCGGTAACGTGATGTCGGCGGCTTTTTTATTATGGGCTTTTCAACGCATATTTATGGCCACTCCAAAGCGTGCCGAGCAACCCTATAGCTGCTCACACCATCCGGTTAGAAAAGAACGTTTTATTACCCTAGTGATTTGCCTCTTACTGATCGGCACTGGCTTTTACACTACGCCCTGGCTGAATTTTATTGATCAGGATGCCGCTGCCATTAAGGATCAATATCCTATGCACGGCGCAGAAACCCCCTTTACCAGCCAGGATAAGCAACATGAGTAATACCAGTTTTCCTGTATTAAGCTTGATTATTTTTGTACCACTCATCGGTGCAATGGCAGTAGCCTTTACCCACAACATTCGTCTAGCTAAAAACCTAGCGCTGTTGTTTGCCGTGATCGAGTTAATCGCAACAGGCGTTGTCGTGCAGCTATTCAATGCCGAAGGCAACAGTTTTCAACTAGTCGAACAACATGCCTGGATACCCAGCCTAAATATTGACTACTTGATTGGTGTCGATGGCATCTCAGTGCTATTTTTGCCGATGTCGGCATTGTTAACCTTGATGGCGATGATCGCAGCATGGAATTCAGTACAGCAGCTGACCCGGTTTCATTTTGCCTTATTACTGGCCTTGGAAGGCATTACGATCGGGGTATTTTTGGCGCTGGATTTGGCTTTGTTTTTTTTGTTCTGGGAACTGACCTTGCCAGCTATTTTCTTTTTAATTGGCTTATGGGGCATAGGTTCTGGGCGACGCAGTGCCGCGATCAAGTACACACTGTTCATGCTATTTGGCGGTGTGCCCCTACTGTTTGCCATTATCCTGCTGGCGGTTAATCACGCCAGCGCAACCGGCGGCAGTATTCCTCAAGACTTATCGTTCAGCCTACCGGTATTACTAACAACGCCGGTGCCGGATAGCTTACAGGCGCTGGTATTTTTATTATTACTGCTGGGTTTTTCCGTTAAAGCGCCCTTAGTGCCTTTTCATACCTGGCTGCCCACGGTTGCAATGGAAGGCCCGACGCAATTAACCGCGTTGTTAACCGGCTTGAAACTCGGGGCTTTCGGCATTATCCGTTTTGCCATGCCGCTAGCGCCTTCCGCTGCAATTCAATACAGCTGGGTACTGGGCATATTGGGCGCCATCACGCTGGTTTACTGCGCACTGATTGCATTGCAGCAAACCAATTTACGCCGCTTGCTGGCTTATGCCAGCGTCAGCCATGTGGGTCTGGTGATCGTCGGCGTTGCCTCGTTGAATATGCAGGGAATACAGGGAGCTATTTTTCAGCTACTGAATTTCACCATGATTTCCGGTTCCTTGATGCTGGTGGCCGGTTTTATCCAGCATCGTTTAGGCAGTACCGAAGCCATTCATCTGGGCGGTTTGGCTAAAGTAATGCCGAAATTAACCTGTTTTTACTTTTTATTTGCACTCGCCAGCATAGGACTACCCGGAACCAGCGGTTTTCCTGCCGAGTTATTATTGATCATCAGTGCGCTGTTGGCACATCCTAGCATCAGCATCGCCGCGCTGATCGGAGCAGTACTCAGCGCTGCCTATATGCTGTCTTTTACCCGCCGCGCGTTTTTTGGCCCCATCACTCAAACCGGCGTTAAACAAGTGCAGGATTTGCAGGTCAGGGAATTGGCGCTATTGTGCGTATCGGCATTACTGATCTTGAGTATTGGTTTTTTTCCGAATAGCGTGCAAAAAATTAATCGAGCAACCGCAGAAGCTTGGCTGAACCAATTAATGTTTCAATCCACGTTTGACCTAGTGCACTGAGCGACAACCGAAGAGCTGTTGCCACGTACAGGGATCAAATTTTTAAAGATGAAAGTAGGCATGATAGGCTTGGGTGCAATGGGCATCGGCATGGCAAGAAATATTGCTAAAGCCGGTTATTTGACCGGTGTTTATAACCGCACAACGGCAAAAGCACTATATCTCGCTGACGAACTTAAGGTCATTGCCTTTCAGCTGCCTGAACAACTCGCCGCAAACGTTGATATCGTGCTGCTCTGCGTTACTGCCGATGACGATGTTTTAGCTCTTGTGAAAAAACTGGCATCCAGCCTCAAACCCGGCACAATTGTCGTCGACCTGTCCACGGTCAGCAGCGATACCGCCAAAATAGCGGCCGCCATATTAGCCAAAAATCAGGGGATTTTTCTTGATGCACCGGTCTCAGGCGGTGTAGAAGGCGCTAAAAACGGCACACTGGCGATGATGGTCGGCGGCGATTTTGAAGCACTAGAAAAAGCACGTCCAGTATTAGAAACACTGACCCGGTGCATCGTGCATATGGGGGTTACCGGTTCAGGTCAAGCGACCAAAGCGGTCAACCAAATCATGGGCGCAGGTATTAATCAGGCAGTCACTGAAGCACTGGCTTTCGCTCAAGCCCAAGGTTTACCGATGGAAAAAGTGATCGACGTTATTTCCGGCGGTGCCTCAGGCAACTGGTTTCTGCAGCATCGCGGTGCCACCATGACTAACGGCCTATTTGCTCCGGGATTTAAAGTTGCGCTGCACCATAAAGATCTTAAAATCTGCCAAAGCATGGCCAAAAAAACCGGCGCAACAACTACCTTAATCGATATGACACTGGCCGATTATCAACAGTTAATGGCAGATGGTTTTGGCGATGAAGATATTTCAGCGCTATATAGATTGAAATCGGATTGAAAATTAACAGAGACCTGTTAAAGTCAGCGACTCTTTAAATATTTAGTTAAGGAATAAAAATGCCAGATTACAAAAAATACCAATGCGGAGTTTGTGGCCATATTTATGATGAAGCGCTCGGTGACCCAGATTCTGGACTTGCAGCAGGCACCTTATGGGACTCTATTCCTGATGATTGGCACTGCCCTGAATGCGGTGTGGAAAAAAGCGAATTCGATTTAATGGACTAACAACTCCTTAGCGAGAAATAGTATGCAGATTATTATAATTGGCTCAGGCGTAGCCGGTGTCAGCTTTGCCGAAAAATACCGTGCTTTATCCAGCGATGATGAAATTACACTAGTAACTCGTGAGCATGATGGCTATTATTCCAGGCCATTACTGTCTCGTGGTTTTAGCAAGACTGATATTGAACAAGCTATCATCCTGAAGCCGTTCGATAAACTACGCGAAAACAACATTGATGTACTCTGCGGCGTCGAAGTAACCGCGATCAATCGCGTCAATAAAGTTATTGCAATCAGCGGCTCCTGCCAGGAAAAAGAGTTATCATACGATAAACTGATACTGGCTCCAGGCTCATCTGCGTTCATTCCGCCACCATTTAAACCGTATAACAAGCTGTTTTATTGTATGAATAGCCTAGTTGATTTAAAAGCCTTGAGAAAATTCCGGCAAGACTTTTTAACCCAGAGTCAAAGGCCTGAGTGGGCGATTATCGGTGGTGGTTTAATCGGTTGTGAACTTGCATCGGATCTAGCGACAGCGGGCGATAAAATCACCCTGTTTCATGCGACGCCCCGGTTAATGGAACGTCAATTGACCAGCGAAGATTCAGCTTTATTACTTAAGGTGTTGCAGGATTCCGGTGTCCAAGTTTTGTTAAATCAAACCGTAAAGAATTTTGTCAAGGAAGAGAACAAAGTTTGTGTAAGAACCGAATTAACCAAAGAGTTTGACGGGATAATTGTTACCTGTGGCTTTAAACCGCGTACCGAATTGGCAGAACTTGCCGGGTTGGATACAGGACATGGCATCAAGGTCAATCAATATTTTCAGACCAGTGATGAATCTATTTATGCGCTGGGTGATGTCGCCGAGTTACCAAACGGAAAACTCTACGCTTTTGTTTTGCCGATACGCCATCAAGCATTGTGGCTGGCGGAGTTCTTGACTGGACACAAACAAAACAGCTGGCTGCCGCCGGTTTTTACTACCAAAGCCAAAGTACATGGTTTTGAAGCGTTACATCCGTATAATGTTTGATACCATCAGGCGAAAACCGAAGGGAAAAAATATTTTTCCCTTCGCCTTTTATTTATAACATGAGCAAAAATCGTTACTCCGACGCTGAATGTGCAGCCATCTATCGAGCCATTTACCAGCGGCGTGACATGCGCCATTTCCTGCCAGATCCGATCGCTCCTGAGCTGTTCCTCCGACTGCTGAATGCGGCACATCATGCGCCCAGCGTTGGTTTTATGCAGCCCTGGCGTTTTGTGCGCATCAGTTGCCCAGATCTTAGGACAGCCATACACGGACTGGTTGAACAGGAACGTCTCCTGACCGCTCAGGCTTTAAACGAACGCGAAGACGAGTTTATGAAGCTGAAAGTGGAAGGCATACTGGAATGCCCGATAGTCCTGGTTGCCGCTTTATGCGAACAGCGCAACCAACATGTTTTCGGCCGTCGTACCTTGCCGGAAATGGATCTGGCTTCACTGGCCTGCGCGATACAAAACATGTGGCTGGTGGCTAGAGCTGAGGGCATAGGCCTAGGCTGGGTGTCCATGTTTGATCCTGTCGCACTGAAAACCTTGTTGCACATGCCTGAAGACAGCCAACCTTTCGCGGTTTTATGTCTGGGGCATGTAGCTGAATTTTACGATAAACCGATGCTGGAACAGCAGCAATGGGCAGAACGTAAAGACTTTAACGACTTATTATTTGAAAATGTTTGGAATATGCCGTGCCGCTAGATTTTATTATCGCTCCGCTCCCCTCCGCTCTTAAAGCCGCTTTACAAAAAAAAATTGACCAGAAAACCAAGCCACTAGGTGCTTTAGGGCAATTGGAAGCCTTAGCCTTACAAATTGGTCTGTGCCAAAACAGCCTGACACCGACATTAAGCAAGCCGTGCATACTCATCTTTGCCGGAGATCACGGCATCGTCGAAGCCGGTGTCAGTGCTTATCCGCAAACCGTTACTGCGCAAATGGTTGCCAACTTCTTGTCCGGCGGCGCAGCGATCAGTGTTTTTGCCCGACAACATAGTATAGATTTGTTGATCGTCGATGCCGGTGTCAATGCTGACCTAGAGATTCAGCCAAAATTGATACCGGCAAAAATAGCCAAAGCCACCCGGAATTTTTTAAATCAGGCTGCGATGAACCCTGAGCAATGCAATCAAGCCATTCAAGCCGGAGCCAATTTGGTTTTGCAACAATATCAAGCGGGTTGCAATTGCATCGGTTTTGGCGAAATGGGCATAGGCAATACTTCATCTGCGGCATTGCTGATGCAGTGCCTGACCGGCCTGCCGTTGACCGAATGCGTGGGGCGCGGCACTGGCCTAAACGACAGTCAGTTGCACAACAAGCTGACTGTCTTGCAGCAAGCCTTAATCCGGCATGACGGACTAACAAAGCCTTTAGATGTCTTAGCCACTTTTGGCGGTTTTGAAATCGCGATGATGGTCGGCGCTTACCTGAAAGCCGCCGAACTGGGCATACTTATTCTGGTCGATGGCTTTATTGCCGGTGCGGCATTGCTGGTCGCTTATAAACTCTATGCCCAAGTGCTGGAGTATTGCGTGTTCAGTCATGTTTCTAACGAACACGGGCATCAGGCTTTATTGACGCTGCTCAAGGCAAAACCCTTGCTGAAGCTGGACTTGCGCCTGGGTGAAGGCTCCGGCATTGCGCTGGCCTACCCGCTGCTGCAATCAGCAGTCTTGTTTTTAAACGAGATGGCTACCTTTGCCGAGGCTGGGGTTGATTGTTAAAATCATTCCTGCTAGCCCTCAGCTTACTCTCGTTCCCACGCTCCAGCGTGGGAATGCAGTTAGCGATGCTCTGGTGTCGAGATAAGCAGTTATTCCTCCTAGCCCTCAGCTTCTACACTCGAATTCCCGTAACTCAAATCATGGATTACCGCCAGTTGCCTCAGGCTGCCGTATATTTGCCCTTGGTCGGCTGGCTGGTTGGTGGGATCTGCGCATTGGTGTTTTATCTAGCTGACCTGCTTTGGCCGCAAACTACGGCGGTGATTTTATCGCTAAGCGCCGGTATTTTGCTGACCGGCGGCTTGCATGAAGACGGCTTTGCCGATGTCTGCGACGGTTTTGGCGGCGGTATGAACAAACAGCGCATTTTAGCGATCATGAAAGATTCCCATAGCGGAGTTTATGGCCTGCTCGGACTGCTGCTGCTGCTGCTGCTGAAAATAAGTTTATTAACTGCTCTGCCTGCGGCCAACGTACCGTTAGTTCTGCTGTCCGGTCACAGTCTCAGTCGTTTGTCGCCGTTATTGCTGATGCGAGCTTATACTTACGCGCGGGATCAGCCCAGCAAAGCGTCGATAGCCGTTTATAAACCTGAGCTACACGAACTGGCTTTTGCCACCGTCATCGCATTATTACCGTTGGCGTTATTGCCAGCCTTGTCTGTACTGGCTATCATTCCTGTATTGCTGATTACTGTACTGCTGGGGCGATATTTTTACCGCCATATCGGCGGCTATACCGGCGACTGCCTAGGCGCAAGTCAGCAAGTTGCCGAAACTGTTTTTTATTTAAGCGTGAGTGCCTTATGGATATTTATTTAATTCGTCACACCCAAACCGCCACCGATCCAGGGCTATGTTATGGTCAAAGCGATATTGCGCTGGCCGCCAGTTTTGCTGAAGAAATGGCGGCTGTGCATGACAAACTGCCGGAATTTGACGAAGACTGCCAGGTTTTTTGCAGCCCGTTAATACGCTGCTTGCAATTGGCCCAGACTTTTTCAGACACGGTAACCACCGATGATCGCTTACAAGAACTGAATTTTGGCGATTGGGAAGGTCAGCGTTTTGATGATCTTGATGCCGAGATTTTACAGCAGTGGACGAATAATTTTGTCACCGCAGCGCCCCCAAACGGCGAAAATTTTGAAGATTTATATCAACGTGCCGGTGAATTCTGGCAGGAGTTATTAGCCTCCAATGCAAAACAGGTGCTAGTCATAACCCATGCCGGGGTTATTCGGGCCTTGCTGGCGCGTGCTTTAAATCTACCCTTAAGCAATTCCTTTCAACTACGGATTGATTCAGGTTCCGCGCATAAATTGCGTCTAGCGGATGATTACCTGTACGTCGAATATATCAATTTATAGTAAACAATCCCCGACCTAAAGGACGGGGCTTTATGGTAACTAAAATCGTTCCACATTAGGACGGCTTACAGCGCCCCTTGATAGGCTGAAAAGCCTGTCAAACTTAGCGATATTCGACGCCGCATTGACGTCGCTGTGGGATAAG
>CANNNV010000061.1 GCA_947506155.1 Methylococcaceae bacterium | reverse complement strand
TTGTTTTGGTGCCTCTCACCGCCTCTAAAGCAATCTTGGCTT
Organism: Methylococcaceae bacterium; assembly: GCA_947506155.1. Lineage (GTDB taxonomy): Bacteria > Pseudomonadota > Gammaproteobacteria > Methylococcales > Methylomonadaceae > Methylobacter_A. The sequence goes on along the minus strand of CANNNV010000061.1, from coordinate 15,287 downwards.
TTTGGGCACCTGTAAAAATCTTCCGTTTGCTTTCGCTCATTTCTTGCTTCTCATTTTTCGACAGTGCATATCTTAAACCATTGTCCGGATTTCAGGGCCCACTATAGGGCTTACGCCTTTGCGACAAAAGATTCTGTTGCTTTTTGGACAAAGTGTGGCAGATATATATCAACTTTCTTATGGATAGTACCAGCTCAATGTAAGTGAATACACGTATATGTGAATGTAAACTTACCCTGTATATTGTAAGCTTTTAAAGATATGTAACGAATTTAACTTAAAAAAGGATCGAAAAATATGATTAATGTTTTGCTTGTTGATGATCATGAACTTGTTCGAACCGGAATTGAAACATTATTAAATGATATTGAAGATATTGAGGTGATTGGTGTGGCTAAATCGGGTGAAGAGGCAGTTGATGCTGTTACTGCTCTGTCGCCAAGTGTAGTCATGATGGATATTAACATGCCTGGGATCGGTGGTGTAGAAGCTTGTCGCAGAATTCTGCGACAGGATTCAAATGTGAAAATCATTGCAGTGTCTGTTCATAACGACGGCCCAATTCCTCATCAACTACTAAAACTTGGTGTATTAAGCTTTGTTTCTAAAGGATCGCCAGTAAATGAGATGGTTCTTGCTATACGGAGTGTCATGGATGGAAAGCGCTACCTGTGCTCTGAGGTTGCTAACAACCTAGCTTTTCAGGGTTTACCTGGAAGTAATGAATCCCCCTTCTCAGTACTTTCCCACAGAGAATCTGAAGTTGTTACGTTGATTCTGCAAGGAAAAACTATTAAGGAGATGTCAGGAATCCTAATCTTGAGCGACAAGACGATAAATACTTATCGCTATAGACTTTACAGTAAATTGCGCATAAAAAATGATGTTGAACTAATTCGTCTGGCGATTAAATTCGGTCATATTGATGGAACTTTGATTTGAGGGCACACAACATGCGCCCTCGATTTACAAGTTCCTAGTTTGTGCGAGAGTCGAATTCCATTGCTCTGGCCTTTTCAAAAGCATATCTGAAATCAATAAACAAAGGTTGTTTAGATCCCAGCATGGCTTTTAATAATTCATGTTGTAGTTGAAACTTAACATCCCCAATCATTAAGGCGCCAATACCTACGGCGCCTTCCGAGTTTTCTGCGTGAATCAGTGGCGCCGCATTATCGTTATTTTTGACGCCCTCTATGCCAAAAGGAGGAACGGCGTTAACGTCAGCAGCCACTTTCAAGTGCCTCGCTTCTTTTAACACGCCTGCACTTAAAATCTGAATCCCTGCTTTAGCGGTACAAAAAACAATATCAGCCGTAGCCACCAAACGGATTTTGTCGGCTTCAGAATTGGCTAACGCGCCTTTTAACGTGCAATTAAAACGGCGATTGTAAGCTTTGGCAACTTCCTGCGCGGTATCAATTGACAAGTGATCCGTCAGCGTTACATCGGCGCCCGCTAATGAAGCAATAATGCCTGTCGCTATACCTACCGGTCCTGTTCCACCAAAAATCACCAGCGAGCAGTCTTTGATTTTTTGCTGGTGTTTTTCTTTTAGTGCTTTTTCCGCGCAAGTGACCAGTGCTGCAGCCGTGGTGAACGCGCCGCTGGGGTCGGCAAAAACTGAAACTTCAAAAGGCTTAACCATCGCTTGTTTACTGGCATTTAGCATATCCATTGCCAAACCCAAGTCACGACCACCGATAAAAAGTCCGGTGCGCTTGACGCCCGATGGACTGCGGGAAAAAATAGCATCTTGAGTCAGTCCATAAATACTGTCCAACTTGACGTTGCTATACGGAATAAGTACATCAAACCCTGCATCCAGTGCCATATTAATGTCAAATGGACTGTTATTCGGCATGGGATCAAGCATATGAAGAATGCTGCGTTTTGCCATTAGAGTTCCTTGTTATTATTCAGGTTAATCCGGTATTTTTTGTAATTCAAGTGTTTGATTTGATATGCTCTCTTGCGGTTTCAAAAGCATGCTCAAAATGCAAATAAACCGGTTTTTCGCTATTGATCATTTTTTTTAATAAAAGCACCTGCGTCTGAAATTTAATATTACCAATAGCCATAGCACCCAAACCGACGGCGCCACTGTTTGAACCTTCAATAGCGGCACCATTATGGAACGCATCGACGCCAGCAATACCTGACGGGGGCACGGCATTCGCATCAGCAGCCACTTTAAGCTGTGGAGCCGATGCGATAAGTTCTGCGCTTAATAATTCAATGCCCGCTGCACCGGTTGCAAAAACAACATCAGCAGTTTTTATATACTCGGCTTTATCGGCATCGGCGCCGGCTACAATGGTAATTTTACCTTCACCAAATTCATTATTGCACATGTCGGTAATGCCTTGTGCTTTATCCAGTTGACGACCGATCAGCCGCACATGCGCTCCTACTTGAGCGGCAATCACGGCGACAACTTGGCCGACAGGTCCCGTCCCACCTAGAACCAGAATATTTTTCCCTTCCAGCGTGGTGTCGAACTTAGTTATTAATTCATGCTCAACCGCTGCAACCATGCCGGCTGCTGTCGTGAATGCGCCACTAGGATCAGCGAATACTGATACTTCAAAAGGGTGAAACATGGAACGTTTAGCCGTATTCAGCATGTCCATCGCCTGCTTGGTGTCGCGCCCACCAATAAATATCCCGGTACGTTTTAAGTTTTTGGGACTACGAGAAAAAATAGCATCCTGGATCAATCCTTGAATTTCGCTGGGTTCGACGTTGATATAGGGCACTGCGGAAACCCAACCCGCATCTAATGCCATATTGACATCAAATGGACTGAGATTTTTAGCGGTCGTTAGCATGTGTAAAATGAATGGCTTTTCCATAGAGTCTCCTTTAATTATTAATCTTGCCAGTATAAAAGAAAACGCAGCAAAATAAAAATGTCCTGACTTATTCCAGCAATTCTTATTGAATAGCTCGTTGAATGGCTCGTGCAGTTTTTGAAAAGTGAAAGAATCTAAAAAGAAGCGAAAATGTACCTTCCAAAAACATTAGCACTGAACAAGATTTCGATGGAATTACTATAGACTTTAGAAGTTACGCATTGACGGTATATGCGCTTGCCCTAGGTGCGAATGCCAATATTATATTAAAGTAGCAGTATGCATTAAGGTTGGGTTACCCTAAAGCTAACCCAACCCCAACCTACTGATTTATTTCAATGATAGCGTTTCAGCTCTACCTATCATTTCAATAGTCAATTTGTCTTCCTTGCTCAACCACCCTATTGCACGCTGAACGTCATTTCTACTAAGCCCTGATTCATTGGTAACTTTGTTGACACTGGATGCTCCGTTTTTATCCAGATAGTGCCAGACTATTCCTGCTGCTTCGCTAATTGTATTAATCATAGTATTACCTTTAAGTTTGAATGGTTGTGTTAGAATCTTTTAGATTGTGGCTCAGGAAGTATGATATTCACTTCCAATGTTTCATGAATATCGTTTTGTTCAAAATGAACAGAGATTGCATCCTGCTCTACATTAATATGTCTTCGAATAACTTCGAGCAATTCTTTTTGCAATTGAGGAAGGTAAGAAGGTTGGTTTCTAGAACTACGCTCGTGAGCAACTAGAATCTGTAGTCTTTCCCTAGCAAGTGATGCCGAACTGACTTCAGATATTTTAAAATAGTCCAGCAAGCTCATTATTTACTCCCAAAAAGTATCCCAAGCAGGCCTTTTTTTTCATCAATGAATCGATGTGGTTTATTTTCACCTAGGTAACGATCAACAATATCTGCATAGGCTTGACCGGCATCGCTTTTTTCGTCGAGAATAACAGGAATACCAGCATTTGAGGCATTTAGAACTGAATTTGATTCAGGAACAACACCTAGTAATTCCAGCGACAATATTCCTTGTACATCATTCAGGCTCAACATATCTCCTGATTTCACCCTGTTTGGCGCATAACGTGATAGCAACAGGTATTCTTTGATAGGTTCTTCATTTTGTTCGGCCCGGCGAGATTTGCTGGATAAAATTCCTAGCATGCGATCTGAGTCTCTCACCGAAGAGACTTCTGGATTGGTTACGATAAAGGCATCATCGGCAAAATACATGGCTAATTGTGCGCCCTTTTCAATGCCGGCCGGAGAATCGCAAATAATGTATTCAAAGTCTTTTTTTAACTCATCTAAAACTTTTCCTACACTTTCCTGGCTCAGTGCGTCTTTATCCCGAGTTTGCGACGCAGGTAAAATGTACAGTAGGTTGCAATTTTTATCGCGTATCAGCGCCTGATTAAGGGTAGCTTCACCATTTATGACATTAATAAAATCATAAACAACGCGGCGCTCACAACCCATAATTAAGTCTAGGTTACGCAAACCTACATCAAAATCAATAACTACCGTCTTGTGACCTTTTTTCGCAAGTCCGATGGCTATAGAGGCGCTAGTGGTGGTTTTACCAACGCCACCTTTGCCCGATGTTACAACTATAATTCGTGCCACGCACTTTCCTTTTAATAAATGTAAATTAAATATCTTTAATAACTAAAGTATGGTTTTGTAAATAGATCTGAACAAGTTGGTGGGGTACGACACCATCTAAATTTTCGCTGATTTTGTAGTTTCCGGCAATAGAAATAAGTTCAGCCTGTAAGTCAGAGCAGAAAATACGCGCGTCAGTGTTTCCGACTACGCCGGCTAGAGCTCGACCGCGTAGCGAACCATAAACATGAATATTGCCTTCGGCTAAGACTTCAGCTCCTGGGCTAACCTGAGCTAAAATAATCAAATCACCGGAAGCATAAATGCGCTGACCTGAACGGACAGGGCGGGTAATAATTGTCGTAGGTATAGTTTCAACTTCCGGTGCTTTGGGCTTAGCTATTTCCTGCTTTTTCATTTTAGATAACGGATTAACGCTATAACCGAAGTGTACCGGAATTCCGACTTTCAATGCCTGTTGATTCTGCTGTGCAGTACCACCACGTATCCCTATCGGCAACAAATCAAGCCTACGGATAAGATGAGTGAGGTTAGTAACATCAATATCGAGATTATTTTTATTCAAATATTGTAAATCAAGCACTAGCGGCGAATTTTTGAAAAAATCAGGCGCCAAATAAATTTTTTTCTGTAACTGTTTTTCTATAGCAATTAACTTATTGGTAGCTAGAATTAAAACGGGCACTGAAAAAGTACTGCTTTTAAATTCAAGTATCGGCGAGTGATCAGCGTTCTTTTGAGAGTCTGTTGACATCCGTTAAATCTGGTTAGTCAGAAAAGGCGTTGATTCTAACATTGCTGATAAAAAAAATCATTTTTACAATGCTGATCAATTACTTTAAATTGCAGCTAATCTACGGAAATAGTAAAAGATGGATAAAAATTATGCGTCATAATTTTTATTGAAAATCGTAATCTGCTGATCCACTTTCTCAATGCCTTTTTGGCGCAAGAGCTCACCGAACCCTTGGTTTGGGTAGAAATTCTAAATCCTTACAATGACAAGGAATTTTTGAGCGATAAACTCAGCATCGTCGATGTCAAAGCCAAAGACCGTCACGAACAGCTCTATCAAATTGAAATTCAATTGACCAGTTACGGTCATTTGCCCTCTCGCATCATTTACAACTGGGCTGACATTTACAGTCAACAGTTAAAAAGCGGGCAAGATTATGGTCAACTCAGGCCCACTTACTCCATTTGGCTGCTGGCCGAAAACCTACTCGCCGAGGACAAAGACTAGGCGCATCATTACAAGATGCGTGACGATCAAGGTCGCAGTTTTAATCGTCATGGCGGTATTTGGTTATTGGAATTAAATAAATTTAATGCTGGCCGTATTGAAACCGAAGATCAGCGCTGGTTAAAATTCTTCAAAGACGGTGAACAACTAAATGACACGGCCTTACCGTACAACACGCCGATACCGGTAGGGCCGAAGATCTTGTGTCCGGAAAACACAAACCAGTCACAATCCAGTGCCTGCACATCGACGCGCAAATGCGAAACCGATTGAGCGCCATCCAGCAAAACCCGGGCACCAACGCGATGCGCCATGGCTATCATTTCTTTAGCCGGCGTTACCGTGCCCAGCGCATTGGAAACCTGCGTGAACGACACCAGTTTGGTCCGTGTAGTCAGCAACTTTTGATATTCGCCCAGCAACACCTGACCGTCATCATCAACCGGAACTACGCGCAAGGTCGCACCGGTCAGATCGCACAACTGCTTCCATGGCACAATATTGGCATGATGCTCCAGCCAGGTGATTACGATCTCATCACCTGCGCCTATGTTTTGCTGTCCCCAGCTTTGCGCAACCAGATTGATCGCCTCGGTGGTACCGCGCACAAACACTATCTCCGATGAAGACGAGGCATTCATAAAATGCGCTACGGTATCCCGCGCCTTTTCATAGGCATCGGTAGCCCGAGCCGCCAGTTCATGCGCCGCACGGTGAATATTGGAGTTCTCGTGTTCATAAAAACTCGAGATTCTATCAATAACCACCTGCGGTTTTTGAGTGGTCGCCGCATTATCAAACCAGACTAAAGGATGACCGTTGACCCGCTCCTTCAGTATCGGAAAGTCCCGACGCACCGCCTGCACATCAAACGGCGGATGAGCAGAACTGAGCGCCGGCGAGTTAAAGCCACCGGATTTCAGCTCATCGATAAAATAAAACGATGACCCCGACCCGGAGCTTGCCGGAATAGTTGCGGCAGGCGATAACAGCTTTTGCAACTCGGCTTCGCTGGGCAGGCCGTAAGCTTCTGGTGACAAACCCGCAATCAAACCAGGTTCAAAACCCTCGGATAACTTTGATCGGGTCGAGGCAACGGGATTGCGCCCGTTACCCCTCCCACACCACCGGACATGCGGTTTTCCGCATCCGGCGGTTGAATCCAACAGCTTATGCTGTCGAGAGTTCTGATGGCACGTGTAACCCATAGCGTCTTAAAGTGGCATTGCTCAGGACTGTATGGAGAGCTGGGCTGATTACCCGTGATATGCTTACAACCATGCGCAACGGCTCGGTCATTGTTGACGTGGCCGTCGATCAAGGGGGTTGCGTGGAAACCACCCATCCTACCACCCACAGCCAGCCGACTTATGAAATAGACGGCGTCGTGCATTATTGCGTCGCCAACATGCCGGGTGCGGTACCGCGTACCAGTACTTTTGCGCTAAACAACCAAACGGCCGGTTATGTCTTGGCTCTGGCCAATCAGGGTCTGGACGCCGTACGCAAAGATCCGGCCTTGCGGCATGGACTCAACACCTATCGTGGTGAGCTAACCTATCCTACGGTGGCAACCGCGTTTGCTTTGACCTATACCGATCCGGGACTGGCTTTAGGCGCTTCCTGAAATAAATGCGCTGTTACTGTTGACGCAACAAAATGTTATCTACGGAGCTGGTGTAATCTTTTGACACGGCGCTTTTGCAGCCAGCGCATTACACCAGTGACATAAAGTATAGCGGGGGCAAATCCGCTAATAAAAACCAATAGCCGTCCAGTCATTCCCGCTATTTCGCCATTGTGCAAAGGATGCAGCCAGCTCATGAATGTATCACCGGGATTATCTTGTCTCGGATTTCTGCTTGATAATATCGCACCGCTATATTGATTTACCCATACCGTGGTTTTTGGAAAGCGAAAACTGACTTCACCTTGTTGGTAAAGCATAATTCTATACGTCCCCTCCTGGCCTTCAGGCGTTTCCACCCAGCGTAAAATAGCGGCAGGATAAAGCCTGGTAGCTATAGCAACGGCTTGATCTACCGTAATTCTGGAATACCCAGCTTGATACAGTGATCGATTAGCTTCAGCCTGATACAACGGTGATAAATAATGAATCGCTGGTTTAAATACCGCGGGCAATTCCAAAATCACGCCGCTGACCAGGACCAGCAACAAAACCAAAAAACTGTAAATGCCACTGGTCTTGTGTAAATCAAAAACAAATCGGGGCTTACTAGCACCGCGCTTAATAGAAAAGGCCTGTCGCAATTTTCCCGATGTAGGCCACCATAAATAAATGCCGGTAAGCAACGCTATCAATAATAAGAATCCAGCAATACCCATCAGTATTTTACCGGTGTCATCCAGCAGTAAGGCATAATGCAGATCAAATAGCCAAGTCATCAGAAAATCGCCCCAAAAGCGGCTGCTGATGACTTCGGCAGTATAAGGATTAACCCAGGCAATTAGTGGCGCAAAAGACAGGCCAACTTTTTCTACAGGCTTGTAATATCGCGCCATTATCATGGCTTGTTTGTTACGTGGCATTTCCAAGCGCCAGGCCGCGCTACGCTCGGGATGTAGTTGACGTATAGCTTGAAAAACAGTTTCGTAGGATTGAGCTTCTTGTTGCGAAGGCTGAATGACAGAAATATGCAAGGTTGGATTAATGATTTCGTCAAGCTCGACATAAAATACCAGCAAGCTTCCGGTAAGGCCTGCCAGAACAAATAACAGACCCAGACTCAGCCCCAAATAAAGATGAAAGCCCAGCCAAACTTTACGCCACTGAATTTTTAAACGTGTTCCGACAGACATATATTTCTTAGCTATAAATCATATTTAACATTGATCGCGCCATAAACTGCGCGGCCATCACCCGGTGAATGTAAGGTTTGAGCACCGTCATACCATACATATTCCCAATAGGTATCGGCCAGATTTTTTAATTGCAGTTGCAAGTCAACTATTTTGTTGACCCGATAACCCAGGTCCAGATTTAACAAAGCATATTCGCCAAATTTGCCTTTCGCATTAGCCGGGTCCGTGTAATAACTGCCCTGTCCTGTTGTCCACAGTGTCGATTTTAGCTTGGGTGTTATTTGATAATCTATGCCGCCTGAAAATAGATGATTTGGAGTATTGGAAATTTGGGTGCCTATTAACGCCGGATTGCTTGGCGGCTTGGTCACAATCGCTTCCTGTAAGGAGAAAGCTGTCCATACACTCACCATCTTCAGTGGTTTAATTTTAACTTGCACATCCACGCCTTGCCGATCAGTAGCGCCAATAAGCGTTGAATCATTGCTCGCACTATTGAGTACCCGGCTCGATTCGTTAGTCGCTGATTGCTTCCAGTAGGCAACACGTCCTTCAGCCCAACTTACAGGTTCCAATTTAACGCCCACTTCCCAGCCATCATTGATTGAAGGTGCGACGTTAATAGGATTCGGATTGGTAAGATAAGTGCCCGTACCCACGGCAACCTGGAAAGTGCGGCCCCAGTTACCATAAAGACTATAGCCTTCTATCGGGGTAATGACGGCGCCAAATTTAGGCTGCCAGATAGTGTCATAATCATTGATCGCATAGGTCTTGTTATTCAGCCGATTGGTGTAGTCGCCGTCAATTTTATCGGCTCGAAATCCGGGCGTCAGTTTAAGCCATTTAAAAGGCTTAATCATAGCGGTCAGGTAACCGCCATACACATTGAAATTAAAATCTTGATTTCGAGTGGTTGCCGACCGGATACGATTATTCGTCGTGTATCGCGTACTTTTATTATCTTGTAGTTGAGTATCAAAGCCGGTTTCTACAGAAAAATCATCCAGCCAGGCAATTTTGGGGCTGTAGGTCAGCGAGGTAGTGCCACCGTATTGCAGTTCATTACCATCTCGTTCCTGCTGGCTTACCGCCTCGCTAAATTTGACAAAGCGCTGGTCGTTATAGGTGTTGGCATAACTTTTGGTCGACCAAAGCACGTTGTCGCTTAATTTCACATCGAGATGTCCACTAAGTTGTCCAACTTGCCGTGTGCCGCCATCCGTTGCATTATGCGGCATCGATTGAGTAGGATTGGCTCTGGCTTGGGCTAAGGTTAAGTATCCCGGTTCTTGGGCCTCGGCATCACTCCATCGGGCAATCAGGCCGACTTTATATTTCTCACTTTCAGGCGTGTAAAACCATTTACCGGAAAAACTGTTTTTATCCGAGGAGGCATGATCGCGATAACCGTCGGTTGCTCGATACGACACGCTGTAGTTTTGTGAAAATCCACCTTTTTCATAGCCGGCTCCAGTTTGAATGTCATGAGTATTGAAACTGCCGTAACTTGTCCTGCCTTTAACGTAATTACCACCCTGAGCGGTAGATACGTTGGCGTTACCTGCGATAGCATGTAATCCATAACGAGGATCATTGGTGCCGCGAACCACTTCAATGGATTCTATGTCCAAGGGAAATAAGGCATCAATAAAAGGCATATTGCCATCATTGGTGTTGCTCGGAATGCCATCAATTAGGAGTTTGACACCGTTGATGTTGCCTTCGCCATTAAAGCCCCTAAAGGAGAATTTTCCTGTAGTGATACCCTGATTAAATTGGGTAATCTGTACCCCCGGCATGCGCTGAAATAAATCATAACTGGTTACTACATTTTGATTCTGGATTTTATCGGCATTCATAATGTCGACCGAACTAAGAATATCACGGCTTTGCAATTTGCCGGAAGATGCTTCAGTTACAACCATTTCACCCAATTCGAAGACGGAGTTATCTTTGGGGAATTTTTTATCTGCTGCTGGAATATTTTTGATGGACTTGGCTTTATCTGACGAAGCGTTAGTCACGGTTTCAGTGGGCGCGGTATCAGCGAAGGCTGGAGCAGAAAAAGTAATATTTAATACAGGCATAGACAAAAGAATGGCTATGCTTGCCCTCAAATTACGATTTTTATTGGCAATGATAAGTTGTTGAGTAATCAAAATGAATATTCCTTGTTAAAAGTAATGAAACAATCACTAGAGTAAGCAATTTTTATACCAAAATAAAATTACAATTAAATCAATGAATTAGCGAATATTTCTTTCTAAGCCATCAAAAAACCACGTTAGTTAACGTATTTCAATTAAAACTGCGTCATATCACCTAATTTTTAGCATCGAATCCATCTTAGTCTTAATAACCGATGTTACGCAGCAATAACTTACGACCATTCTATGCAAAATAAGTTATTGATTTTATGTCGGGATAAGGGTGCAATTGTCCAGCGGAAAAACGCTGTTAAATAGCTTTCTGTTGATATCGTTTTTTGATAGCATGTAACCTATGAACGCTAAACCGAAGCGTGACGGGGGTTGCACCCCCGTTACTCACGTTTTCTGGTTCCCACGTGTCGCGTGGAAATCGAGAGCTGTAGGCATAAGTATCTACACAAGTACCCGCTCCTTCTCCCTTGAGGGAGAGGGAGCTTATTCTGGTTCGCTAACCCCCTGCGTGTCTAGAAAAAAATGAGCGAACGATGAGGCGTAACTTTCTAAAAAAACATAATACATGCATTCCGGCATCGTCAAGGTCAATGGTATGCCGCGCGCCGCCGCGACAAACGCCAGTGCAATACCGGTGTTGCCGCTGGTCGGTTCGACCAGTTCTTTGCCGGGACCGAGCAAGCCGCGCTGTTCGGCATCCCAGATCATCGCCGCACCGATACGGCATTTAACCGAATAAGCAGGATTGCGGCCTTCTATTTTCGCCAGCACCGTGACTGGCGCACCATCGATGATGTGGTTAAGTCGCACCAACGGGGTTTTTCCGATGGAGTGTGAATTGTCTTCATACCAATGTGACATCAAAGTCTCCTATGAATGTAATCGCCAAACTGTTAGGCCCCGAACAAAGATCTGGAAGATAGAGTTCTCAATGTGTGTGGCTTTACGTATCTGATGATCCTTAATCCCCGTTTTACTCAGCGAATCCGTAAATTTTGGCCAAAAAAAAGCCAGTGGCCCTAAAGGGCTCACTGGCTTCCGGTGGTCCGGTCAGCTCGCGAATTTTAGTTCAAACTACGTTAGAAATTACATGTTTTCAAGCGACAAGAAAGCGGGAGTAACATTAAACAGCAATATTTAAGACATATCGCCATTAATCGCCTAGTTTTACGGTTTGCATAAAATAGCCATGCTAAACCTTCGGTGGCACTCCGCACCGAGCTTCATTTTTCAGTGAAGCACGTAGTATTAGTACGCATAACCAATTTACTCATTCCCCTTGCGGATAAAGCACCTTTCGGTAACTTGCAATGGGTAAACTGGAAATATAATATTAACATGCAATTAAAAAAAACACCTAAATTCTTTAAATATAGTCGTTTTAATATGGCGCTATTTAGGGTTGTTTATGGCGATATATTACCTTTTAATAATACTTAATCAATGGACATTAATTTATGATCAACAAAAAAAGAACCATACTTATTCTTTCGTTACTGGCATTCACTTCAGTAGCACAGGCAGCCGATGAAGCTCCGTCATTACAAGGAATCAAAGCTATCATATCGCCGCAACAAATTGACATGCTACTGCAAAAATTCCAACCTTCTATGAAAGAAGGCCAACGCAATCAAATATCGAATTTGGTTCAACAGCAGCTCGATCAGTTATCAGCGCAAGAACTGTTGCAACTGGCCAATACCAAAATAAAAGACATGCCTGACTTAGTTAAACAGCACATCAGCCAGATGCCGCCGGAAGAACTATCGAAGATAAAGCAAGCACTTAAACAACAAAATAAGTAACGGTGATAAAATTTTAGTCGATGTCAAAGCTTACTTAATCAAACTTACTGTTGTTTCTATCAATATTTTCCAGACAGATGATCATCGTATGACGGACTATAAAAAAAGTCATGGCTATTGGATAAACGGCGTAATGGTCGGTGATCATTATGCCGATTAGCACAAACACAACAAACACGCTAATGTTGATACGGCTGCTTTTTTCCAGATGGCGTAACTGCTCGATGGATTCCTGGTCAAAATATTGGCTTTTGTTGATCAAAGATAGTGTGACGACCGAAGTTAACAGTGCGTAATACAACGGAAAAAAAAAGAACATCGGGGCATCGTCGTTAAACTGGCTACCCCAGTAGGCATACCAGATCAACAGGCAACTAGCCGCAAAGCCATCGTGCCAGATAATGGAAGAGACTTTTTTAAAGTAACCGGCCAGCAGACTGGCGGCCATAAAGACTAAGCCGATACCTAGCGCAACAGGCGTCGTAAGTAATTGCAAAAATGGGTTTTGGTTTTGTACAAGAATCACCAGTAGTAAGCTGCAAATAACAAATCCGATCATGAACAAAGTGTCCTATAGTTTTCTTATTCAAGACTGACGCGCAACAGAACTTGTAGGCTTTCAAACCTTTTACTCTGGGGCCGGCATCAATAATTAAGCGCATCAAATTGGCGAGAGTTTAACACTACTAGCTTTCAGTAGCTTTTCAAAATTAAGCCTAGGTGTAATAGTTTAGTGATAACTACGCGTTAAAAACCAGCGTAATTCGAGTGCCACCTGCTGTATTGGCACGACTTAAGGCTACTCGGGCTTTATGCAGATCAGCAAGTTCCTTGACGATTGCCAGTCCCAAGCCGCAACCATCACCGGGACTGCCGGGGATGCGATAAAAGCGCTCGAAAACTTTGTCCATTTCAACTTCGGGTATGCCCGGTCCATCATCTTCAACGCTTAGATTAGGGGTGGACTGACACTCGACTTTAACGATAATGTTACCCCGCTCATGACCGTAACAAATGGCATTATCCAGTAGATTTGCCAGTAATTCCCGTAACAGAACCTCATCACCCTGTACGTACAGGGGCTGCGTTAAGCCTTCAAAACTAATATCGATGTGTCGCTGTAGCGCTTTAGGTACCCAATCTATACAAGTTTCTTTAGCCAGTTTACACAAATCTACCGGTCGCAGTTCATAATCACCATTGATCGGTTCCGATCTGGCTAAGATTAATAGTTGCGTGGTCAAATGCGACATACGATCGGCGGAATCCTCAATGTGCATCAAAGCCGGCTTCATCGCCGGCAAATCCCGTTCACGTCTTGCCCGTTCAACTTGCAGCTTTAAACCCGCCAGCGGGGTGCGTAATTGATGCGCAGCATTGGCAATAAAACGTTGCTGGGTAGCGATAGCTGATGATAATCGCTCGAGTAAATCATTGATGGTGTCGGTTAACGCACGCACTTCCAAAAAAACATGTTGTTCGGGAATAGGCCGTAAATCGCGCGATGAGCGTCGGGCAATTTCATCGGCCAATACATGCAGAGGTTGCAAGCCACGTTTTACCCCGATTACCAGATAAATGCCGGCAAGCAAAACCAGAGCCACCTGCGGCACAAGATCGGCCAGCAAAATATCCATCATCATGCTACGGCGTTTATTCAGGGTTTCGGCAACATGAACAAAAATTTTGTCCGAGCTGTTTTCATGAGCAATCATCATCGACACCACTCTGACCGGTTCACCATACATTTTGTCGTCAAAATAGACGGTACCAGTCCAATCGGGTTTTAAAGCGAACGGCTCTGGAACTGATTTGTCACCTAACAGTAATCCATTTTGTTCGGAGATAATTTTAAAATAGGTTTTGTCTGATTCATTCCAGTTAAAAATTTCTAAAGCGGCCGGAGGCAATTCTACGAATACCTTGCCGTTGCTGACTTTGATTTCCTGGGTTAAGGACCGTGCGGAATCAAGTAGCCAGCGATCATAAGCAACATTGACATGATGCAAGGTGACAAAATAGGACAGCACCGATTCGCAGCTGATAAATAAAATCAATGGAATAGCTAGGCGCAACAGGATTTCAGTTTTTAGGCTGCGCTGTTTAGTCATCGATGCCCCGCTCCAGTAAATAACCGAGTCCACGTACTGTTCTAATGACTGCGCCATAAGGTTCGATGCGTTTACGCAAGCGATGAATATAGATTTCAACAGCGTTATCGGTTAGCGCGTCGCCATCGACGGCTAGGCGTTGGGCGATGCGATCCTTGCTGACAACTTTTCCGGCTTGAAGCAGCAGTATTTCGAGTGCGCCGTATTCTCGTGCCGTCACATTAATGGTCTGGCCGTCGACCAAGACCTGATGCTTATGGGTATCCAGCGCCAGACGACCGATCAGAATATCGTTGCTAAAGCCGCCGTAACAACGCCGAATCAGCGCGTGAATCCTGGCTTCCAATTCCCGTAGTTCAAACGGTTTGTTCATATAGTCATCAGCACCTTGTTCGATGCCGTTGATCCTGTCGTTGATGCCATCGCGCGAGGTTAAAATCAAAACCGGCAACGGAATTTTCCGGCTGCGCAGTTTTCGCAGCCATTCCAGACCGTCCATATCGGGTAGCCCCAAATCCAGCACAATCAAATCAAAATCCTGTGCCAGTAATAACTGTTCAGCATAAGACCCGGTTGTGGCAGAGGTCACCGAATAGCCGCTGGCCCGCAGGGTATGCGTCAAGCCATCGACCAGAACAGCGTCATCTTCTAT
>CANNNV010000060.1 GCA_947506155.1 Methylococcaceae bacterium | reverse complement strand
CGTGATCCGATCCTTTTAGAGCAGCGAACTAAGGAAGCATTCGCTGGTAAGTCTTAACGACCCATTGTAATCGTAGCACTGTGTTAGCGCTTAGTCTGGTCAACCTAGCTTTTACAAGCTCCGTCCTTCAGGGCGGGGTGATTGACTATCACGCAACTCCTCCTCCATCTGTTTGCGCTCGGTGATGTCAGTGATGAAACCGTGCCAGAGTGTGGAGCCATCAGCTTCCCGCTCTGGCAGCGCATTACCAAACAGCCAGCGTATTGTGCCATCGTCAAATTTGACCCGATATTCATGACACCACACCGTTAAGTTTTGTGCTGATTTTTGAATACTGGTGCCGATTTCGTCGTAGTCGTCCGAATGAGTCATTAAAATTAGCTGGGCGATATCGGTGTTGGCGTCCTCCGGGCTAAGTCGATAGATATCAAAAATACCCGCACTGGCATAAGGAAGATGGGAGCTGCCATCGGGACGCAAACGGTATTGGTAGACAAATCCGGGCAGGCGACTAGCTATTTTCTGTAGCTTAAACAAGGTCGCCAGCTGTGCGTTTTCGGCCTTTTTTCTGTGGTCTATCTCGGCTTGCAGTTGTGCAACACTGGGCATAGACAAGAGCCGGGGCGTAAGCCAGACCGTCAGCACTGCGGTGGCTACTGAAAGCATTGCCGTAACAGCTTTAAGCAAACCGTCCAGCCAATATAAAGGTATCCAGATGGTAATGACCGACAGTAAATGCGTGGTGCCGCAGGCGATAATAAATCCGGCAAACAGGGCAATCAGCCACGGATAAGGTAAATCTTTACGCTGCCGAATAAAATAGATCAGCGTTAGTGGAATTGAATAATAGGCGATCGTAATTAACACATCGGAGATAACATGTAGCCAAAGCAGTATCGGACTCCAGGACAGACAATAGCCATGTGGAATAAGATCTTTAAGACCAAAAAGGTCAATTAGTGTTGGCATTTTTTAGATATTGATAAAATGATTTCAGGATAACTTAAGCGTTCGTCCTGTTTTCCATAAAACAAGACGATAAAATGTACATTATAATCAATATACTACTTTCCAGATAAGTTTTTTATTTTGCGTTTAACCTCGGTGGGGCTAGCTTAATTTCGATCGCCAAACAGCGCTGTGCCTATCCTGACGATGGTTGAGCCTTCGGCAATCGCGGCGGTTAAATCACCGCTCATGCCAAATGAGTAAGTCTCTAGCTCCAGTTTGGCACCGGCCTGATAAAGCTTTTTGTAGGGCGACCGCTGTTGCTCAAAATCCGGTTGCGGAGCCGGAATAGCCATCACCCCGCGCAGTTTCAAATTGGGCAGTTTGGTAATTTGTGCACACAGTTGCGGCAATTCATCCAGGCTAATCCCTGATTTACTCGGTTCATCGCTGATATTGACTTGTAGACAAATAGCTAACGGCGGTAAATGTGGCGGGCGCTGATCACTAAGACGCTGGGCTATTTTTAAACTGTCTACGCTGTGTACCCAATCAAAATGCGTCGCTAATGCCTTGGTTTTATTGGATTGTATCGGGCCGATAAAATGCCAAGTAATAGCATAGGCCCCCAGTTCTTGTTGTTTTTTCAATGCTTCTTGTAAATAATTTTCGCCAAAATGACGTTGACCGGCTTGATAAGCGGCGGCAATAGCTTCGGCTGGCTTAGTTTTGCTAACGGCCAGCAAAAGTACCGAGTTTGGTTGGCGATTGTAACAGCATTCCGCCTCACAGATTTGGTCGCGTATGAGTTGTAATCGTTGCGTTATCGTTGTCATATCTGGCTGGGTGTTAGGTGGTGTGGTCAGTAGAAATTAACACAAGCCTCCGGATTTAAAAACTAAAAGCTGAACTATGCTATAAGAATAGGTTTATTTTTATTTACTAGGAAATGTTATGGATATTGCTGAACTGCTGGCTTTTTCAGCTAAAAACAAAGCATCGGATTTACATTTGTCAGCGGGATTGCCGCCCATGATCAGGGTTGATGGCGATATTCGGCGCATTAATATTCCGGCATTGGATCACAAGGAAGTGCATGCGCTGATTTATGACATTATGAATGACAAGCAACGCCGCGATTATGAGGAGTTTCTGGAAACTGATTTTTCCTTTGAATTGCCCGGTGTGGCCCGCTTTCGTGTCAATGCTTTTAATCAAGAACGAGGCGCTGCTGCGGTTTTTAGAACCATTCCCTCGATCATCTTGAGTCTGGATGATTTGAATGCACCTAAGTTTTTTGAGGAATTATGCCAGAAACCACGCGGCCTGGTGCTGGTGACCGGCCCTACCGGTTCGGGTAAGTCAACGACGCTGGCTGCGATGATTAATCATATTAACTGCAATGATTATGCGCACATACTTACCGTAGAAGATCCTATTGAATTTGTTCATGAAAGCCAGAAATGTCTCATTAATCAGCGCGAAGTTCATCGTGATACCCACGGTTTCACTGAAGCCTTGCGTTCGGCCTTACGGGAAGATCCCGATATTATTTTAGTTGGTGAAATGCGTGATTTGGAAACCATTCGCTTAGCAATGACAGCGGCGGAAACGGGTCATTTGGTGTTTGGAACCTTGCACACAACCTCTGCTGCTAAAACTATAGATCGTATTATTGACGTCTTTCCGGCTGCAGAAAAAGACATGATCCGTTCCATGCTGTCTGAATCCTTACAGGCGGTTATTTCGCAAACCTTGCTGAAAAAAATCGGCGGCGGTCGTATTGCAGCGCATGAAATCATGGTTGGAACTGCGGCTATCCGAAATTTGATTCGTGAAGCTAAAGTTGCGCAAATGTATTCTGCCATTCAAACCGGGCGCAAGGATGGCATGCAGACGCTGGATCAAAATATGAAAGAACTGGTTGATAAGGGACTTATTACCGCAAAAATGGCGATGGAAAAAGCAGTCAATAAAGATATGTTCCGGTAGGAAAGTTTATGGACTTTAACGCGCTACTTCAACTGATGGTACAGAAAAAAGCATCCGATTTATTTATAACAGCCGGCAGAGCGCCGACTATAAAAGTCGATGGCAAGCTGTTTGAGGTCGCTAAAAATCCGTTGACTCCAGAACAAGCGTTGATGCTGGTGCAGAGTCTGATGAATCAGCGGCAGAAAGATGAGTTTGAAAACACCAAAGAGTGCCAGTATGCCATCGGCATTAAAGATTTAGGGCGTTTTCGCATCAGCGCTTTTACCCAGCGTGATGCGGCCGGTATGGTGTTACGGCGTATTGAACATGAGATACCTGATGCCGAATCATTGCATTTGCCGCCAGTTTTGAAAAGTTTAATCATGGAAAAGCGTGGGTTACTGTTGTTTGTTGGTGCGACCGGCACCGGTAAATCAACATCGCTGGCGTCGTTGATCAAGTACCGTAATCAAAACAGCAGTGGGCATATCATCACCATCGAAGATCCGATAGAGTTTCAACATCCGCATTTGGGCTGCATTATTACTCAGCGTGAAGTGGGCATAGATACCGAATCTTATGAAGTGGCGTTAAAAAACACCCTGCGCCAGGCGCCTGATGTGATATTGATCGGCGAAATTCGGTCACGGGAAACCATGCAAAATGCAATTACTTTTGCCGAGACCGGGCATTTATGTCTGTCAACATTGCATGCTAACAATGCTAACCAAGCCTTAGATCGGATTTTGCATTTTTTCCCTGACGAAATGCACAGTCAGTTATTTATGGATTTATCGCTGAATCTGCGCGGTATAGTCGCCCAACAATTAATCAAACGGGCAGACGGCAAAGGCCGTTATCCGGCAATTGAAATATTGATTAATACGCCGCTGGCCAAAGATTACATCCGCAAAGGTGAAATTACCAAGCTTAAAGAATTAATGAAGGATTCGCGGGAGCAGGGTATGCAGACTTTTGATCAATCACTTTACGATTTATATCTGGCCGGAAAAATAAGCTACGAAGATGCGTTGAGTTCTGCTGATTCCAGAAATGAAGTGCGGCTGATGATTAAACTTGGTTCAGGCAGTGCTGATGATTTTGGTAGTGACGACATGATGTTGTCAGAAACGGATAATTAGCATTATTATCGGGGACTGGTAGAATCACCTATTTGAACTCAAGCGAGAACTTATGAACGCCCCAGAAGCTCTATATGAATCAAACCTGCCGTCTTTAACGCTTCGTGCTCGCGGCAAAGTAAGGGATATTTACGATATTGATGACCAACACATGCTGATTGTGACTACTGATCGGCTGTCTGCCTTCGATGTGATTTTGCCTGACCCTATCCCTGGAAAAGGGCGTGTTTTAACCAGCGTGTCCAATTTCTGGTTTGCAAAAATGCAGCATATTCTCCCCAATCATTTGTCAGACATGCCCCTGGAACAGGTAGTTCCCGATGCCACTGAACGTGCGCAAATTGAAGGTCGCGCCATCGTGGTCAAGTTATTAAAACCACTGCCCGTCGAAGCCATCGTGCGCGGTTATCTGATCGGTTCCGGTTGGAAAGATTACCAAAAGACCGGTGCTATCTGCGGACTTCAATTACCAGAAGGTTTGCAGCAGGCAGCGCAATTGCCGGCACCGATTTATACGCCATCTACCAAAGCGGCCGTGGATCAGCATGATGAAAATGTCTCGTTTGAAAAAACTGTTGCCTTGATGGGGCAGGAGCTGGCGGAAAAAGTCCGCGATGCGAGCTTAAAGCTTTACCAAGAAGCCGCCGCCTATGCCAAAGAGCGCGGTATTATTATTGCCGATACCAAATTTGAATTCGGCGTCGATGACGAGGGGGTTTTATATTTGATTGATGAAGCCTTAACCCCTGATTCATCAAGATTTTGGCCAGCTGATCAATATCAGGTAGGTATCAGCCCGCCCAGTTTCGACAAGCAATATATTCGTGATTATTTGGAAACCCTCGATTGGGATAAAACTGCGCCAGGTCCGCATTTACCCGCCGAAGTGGCAAAGTATTGTGCAGAAAAATACCACGAAGCCGAAGTCAGATTGACTCAAGCTAACGTGTAAGAAATTGGTTAGGAATGAGCACGAAATAACTTGAGCATCTTATTTTCCTCAACCCGGGAGCAAGTTGCCTAAGTTATTATAGTAAGCCATGCTCGGCAAACGAATACGGTAGTCCGTCGCCGATAATAAAATGATCCAGCACCCGTATATCGAACAGGGCTAAGGCTTGCTTGAGTTTTTCGGTGATTTGTTTGTCAGCTTGGCTGGGTTCGGAAACACCGGACGGGTGGTTGTGGGCAAAAATGACCGCTGCTGCATTATGGCGCAGCGCCTGTTTGGCAACTTCTCGTGGGTAAACGCTGGCGCCATCAATAGTGCCTCGGAATAACTCATCCAGCTGTATGACATGGTGCTGGTTATCCAAAAATAAACAGGCAAATACTTCGTAACTGTAGCCACGCAGTTGCGCGCTAAGATAGGCGCGGGTGATTTCCGGGCTGGTTAGTGCATCACCGCGTTGCAAGGCTTCTTTAAAATGTCGCCTTGCCATTTCCAGCACAGCCTGGAGCTGGACATAAGTGGCCTCGCCCAGACCTTTACCCGTGCAAAAACGTTGCTGGTCGGCAGCCAATAAAGCATTCAGGGAACCAAAATTATTTAACAGCTCACGCGCTAAATCTACCGCTGATTTGCCTGGCGAGCCAGTGCGCAAAAAAATAGCCAGTAATTCAGCATCGGTTAAAGCCGTTGACCCACGGCGTAGCAGTTTTTCTCTGGGTCGATCTTGTTCCGACCAATCCTTAATAGACATAAGCTTTTCCTTATCTGATTGAAATTTAAGCATAGAAGAATTTGTTTAGACTTGCCATAATACGGGCTTTTATTCATATTTTGGACTTAGCTATTAAACATATTCTATTGGCAGTCAGTGGCGGCATTGCGGTATACAAGTCAGCTGAACTGGTCAGGCTGTTACGAAAACAAGGCGCGCAGGTCCGCGTGGTGATGACACACGCGGCGATGCAGTTTGTTAATCCGCTGACCTTTCAGGCCCTTTCCGGCCATCCGGTACATACCGAGTTGCTTGATGTCGATGAAGAACATGCGATGGGCCATATCAGCTTAGCGCGGTGGGCTGATGTGTTGCTTATTGCCCCGGCAACGGCCAACACGCTGGCAAAGCTCAGTCACGGTTTGGCTGATGACTTGTTATCAACCCTATATCTGGCAGCAACCTGTCCTGTTTACGTCGCTCCCGCGATGAATCAGGCAATGTGGCATAAGCTAGTCACTCAGGAAAACATTCAGAAACTTATCAGTCACGGCGTTATGATGATTGGTCCGGAACAGGGCGATCAGGCATGCGGTGAAACTGGTTATGGTCGAATGTCTGAACCTGTGGACATTTGCCGGCGCTTAATGGCTGAACCTGTAATCGAATGTTTAAGCGGAATTAAGGTTTTAATCAGCGCCGGTCCCACCCGTGAACCTTTAGATCCGGTGCGTTACCTTACCAATCGCAGTTCTGGAAAAATGGGCTACGCCTTGGCTGAGGCGGCCTTAAAAGCAGGTGCCACTGTCACCTTGGTCAGCGGTCCGGTTAGCTTGGTTCCACCGGTTAATGCAGCGTTAATTCAAGTAGAAACTGCGGCACAAATGTATCAGGCAGTGATGTCCAATGCTGAGCAGCATGATATTTATATTGGCGCAGCGGCAGTTGCCGATTACAGTCCGGTGTTAAGCGAGCAACAGAAAATAAAAAAACACACTGAGCGATCTAGCGTAACCCTGCAAAAAACCAAAGATATTTTAGCTGATGTGGCAAAGTTGCCCCGTAACCGCCCGTTTACGGTAGGATTTGCCGCCGAAACCGATAATCTTGAATACTATGCTAAAGACAAATTAATTAAAAAGAAACTGGATATGATTGCCGCAAACTGGGTGGGACGTGATCTGGGTGGCTTTGATAGCGAACAAAATGCATTACAGGTTTTCTGGGAGAACGGAGCAAAAAATCTGCAAATGACCGACAAAAAATACTTGGCTGAACAATTAATCAGCTTAATTGCCGAGAACATAAAAAACTATGAAAAAAATACAGCTTAAAATTCTAGATGACCGTTTAGGTCATGAAATTCCATTACCGGAATATGCGACAGCGGGATCAGCGGGTCTGGATTTACGCGCTTGCCTGGACGAGGCGGTCGAATTAAAGCCGGGTGCAACCTTGTTAATTCCAACCGGTCTAGCTATTCATATTAACGATCACCAACTGGCTGCTGTTTTATTGCCTCGTTCTGGCTTGGGTCATAAACACGGTATCGTGCTGGGCAATTTGGTCGGTTTGATTGATTCCGACTACCAGGGCCAGGTTTTTGTCTCTTGTTGGAACCGAGGCGATACCACGTTTACCATCAATATTGGTGAGCGCATCGCACAAATGGTTTTTGTGCCGGTGGTACAGGTAGAATTTGAACAGGTTGTGGAATTTGATCAAAGTTTGCGTGGTTCCGGCGGCTTTGGTCATACCGGTCGTCATTAAAAGGCATTCAATATGGTACGAGTCTTTTCTTTCTTGTCAGCGTTTGCAGTTTTAATGATTCTGACTGCTGGTGCTGGCGTTTACTGGATTAGTGCGAATCAAATCGCACAAGCCAAGCAGGATTCAGCGGCGGCAGTTACAAAAAGTGTAGGATTAGGCATAACGGCGCAGGTCAATCTACTGACCGACATGTTGGAAAAAATGGCTCAGGATCCAGAGGTGTTAACTGCGGTTACCAGTACGGATACTAGTCAGCTGACTACGGTAGCTGCAAAACTGGAAAAATATTTGCCCGGCATTTTGAAAGTCAGGCTGTTATTACCCGGAATTACTGAGCTTGATGACAAAAGTGTACCGAAAATGGGTTATGCCGACCTGGATATGGTGCGAGAAACCTTTGTGAAAAACCAGCTTCCTGCGCTACAAGGCGACAACGGCCCTGATCGACATTTGGCGATAACGCGCCGGATTATGCAAAAGGATCAAGTGGCCGGCGTTATTCTGGCGAGCTTGAACTATGACTTTATTAGCAAAATTGTACAAGCTGCTGAATTGAAAGACGGGCATCTTGAACTAAGACAGGCTGAGCTGGTATTAGGTAACGCCGGTAATCCGGTTAGTGCTAAGCTGAGCGACGATATGGAAATACACGTCGCTAATACTCGCTGGGAACTGCATTATCAATATGCCATTGATGTAAACTCGGCTGAGCTGGCGTTCATGGTTGGCATAATTGCTATTGCTACGTTACTGGCATTGCTGGCTTTTTTTCTCGGTTACCGGAAACTTTCAGCTTCACTAAGACAGGATCTGGGTAGCGTACTGAAAGCATATAAGGACATGATGACCAATAAACTACAGGGTACTTACCCGGTTATGTTGCCTGAAATGAATGCTGTTGTTTCAATGCTGGCGCAATTTAAACGCGTTCTTGATAATCAGGGCAGCGATGTAATCAATGCGAGTAAGGTTAATGATTTTGATTTGGATGGTTTTTTTGATGATTTTGATGAATCTATCACCCATCAAAGCGAGTCGGATGCAATCCAGCAACCTACATCTGCTGCGAAGATAAATAAACCGGTACCCAGCATTGAAAAAACGGTGCCTGATGCTTTTGAAATGCCTCAGCCCTTAAAAGCAAAGACGGCTACAGATGGAATTTTTAAGGCTTATGATATTCGAGGTATCGTCGGCAAGACGTTGACTAAAGAAATTGTTTATGACATTGGCCGTGCCTTGGGTACCCAGGCTAAATCCTGGGGTTGTAAAACAATCGTGGTCGGCCGAGATGGAAGGCTCTCCAGTCCTGCACTCGCGGAAGCGGTAATCAACGGAATTATTACAACCGGACTCAATGTCCTCGATATTGGCAGGGTGCCTACGCCCTTGCTTTATTTTGTTGCCAAACATACCGAAGGGCGTTCCGGCGTGATGATTACCGGCAGTCATAATCCTCCTGATTATAACGGCTTAAAAATGGTTATTAAGGATGAAACCTTGTTTGGTGAGAGTATCCAACAGCT
This sequence comes from Methylococcaceae bacterium, assembly GCA_947506155.1. Taxonomy (GTDB): domain Bacteria; phylum Pseudomonadota; class Gammaproteobacteria; order Methylococcales; family Methylomonadaceae; genus Methylobacter_A. The sequence continues at coordinate 6,774 of CANNNV010000060.1, read as the reverse complement.
TAAAATCTGTATGGCCAATCAAGCCTATATCACAGGTAAATCTGGCAGCATCGAACAAAATAATCAGTTTCATCTTGAATACCTAGGTCTTATTTCTGAGTATATACACCTCAATCGACCTATGAAGCTTGTGCTGGACTGCGGCAATGGGGTTGCCGGTGAGCTAGGGCCACTGTTGCTAAAGACACTGGGCTGTGAAGTAATAGAACTGTTCTGCGAGATTGATGGCCGCTTCCCCAATCATCATCCCGATCCTAGTGATCCCAAGAATCTGACCGAATTGATTGCAACAGTTAAACATTACCAGGCTGATCTTGGCATCGCTTTTGATGGTGATGGCGATCGTTTGGGTGTGGTTGATTCAAACGGGAAAATTATTTGGCCGGATCGACAAATGATGCTGTTTGCTAAAAATGTGTTGGCAGGTAATCCCGGCTCAGACATTGTTTTTGATGTAAAATGCTCCCGTCATCTGAGCGATCAGATACAAAAATACGGTGGCAGGCCGCTGATGTGGAAAACTGGGCATTCTTTAATGAAAGCAAAATTGAAGGAAACAGGTGCGAAGTTAGCTGGCGAAATGAGTGGGCATATTTTCTTTAATGATCGCTGGTTTGGGTTTGATGATGCCTTGTATGCAGCTTCGCGTTTATTGGAAATACTATCTAAAGACCCACGCAGCAGTGCCGAGGTCTTTGCTGATTTTCCTGACAGCATCAACACGCCTGAATTGACGGTTGCACTGGAAGAAGGTGAAAACCTGGTCTTTATAGACAGTCTGTTAGCTGCAGCCAATTTTCCTGAGGGTAAAATCACCGCTATAGACGGGATGCGTGTCGACTTTTTAGATGGCTGGGGACTGGTGCGAGCCTCAAACACAACACCTTCACTGGTTATCCGCTTTGAGGCCGATTCGGAAGCGGTAATGCGCAGAATTCAGGAACAATTTCGCTTACTAATCAAAAAAATCAACCCGACTATTGACCTGCCTTTTTAAGCGTATAGCTAGAACAACGACTTTATCGTTTATACAAGTCGTTACATACCAATGGTTATTTCAATAAATAGGTTTAATTAATGAGATCCAATTCACGCAGCTGGTGTATCGGCCTTCGACGACAAGCGAAGGTGTTCATCTTTATTGGTGCTGATATATTTTTTGCGATGTTTGCTCTGTGGTTCGCGTTGTCTTTGCGCTGGGGAGAGTTGTATCTGCCTAAACAGGATGAATGGCTTTTGTTTGTTGCTGCACCGGTGATCGCTGTGCCGATTTTCGTTAAGCTGGGTTTGTACCGTGCAATTATTCGTTATATAGAAGTCAGGGCGTTATGGGCGATTATTCAGGCGACTACGCTGTATGCCTTGGTTTTTGCATTTGTTTTGTATGAATCCGGTATCAAGGGCATACCCCGAACGGTGTTACCGCTAAATGGATTGAATATGCTGTTGCTGGTAGGCGGCAGTCGTTTTTTTGCGCGTTGGTGGTTGGGCGATGTTTATTTAAACCTAGGCGGAGGCCGTGGTGCAAAAAAATTCAGAAAAAAAAATGTGGTTATTTATGGCGCTGGAAGTGCCGGGGTGCAGTTGGCTTCCGCCTTAGCTTACGGGTGTGAATTTCGGCCAGTTGCTTTCATTGATGATGATGCGTTATTGCATAAACAAAAGGTCAATGGCCTGAGAATTTATCCGCTCAGTTCCTTGATGTATTTGATCGCACGATACCAGGTTTCAGATGTTTTATTGGCCATGCCGTCGACGAATCGTGCGCGTCAAAGTGAAATTATTCGATTACTGGAACCTTTTGCCATTCATGTGATGTCAATGCCAGGCTTGGCCGACATAGCCCAAGGCAAAGTTACCGTTGATGTATTGCAGGAAGTTGATATTGCCGATCTGCTAGGTCGTAATGCAGTGGCGCCGGATCACACGCTGCTGCATGTTAATATTGAAGGTAAGGTAGTGATGGTGACGGGAGCAGGTGGATCTATCGGTTCTGAACTGTGTCGACAGATTCTCCGCTTGCAACCAGAGACCTTGATTCTTTTTGAACTTAGTGAATTTGCGCTTTATGCGATAGAAAAAGAGTTACAGTATTTTTTGGAAAAACACAGTGATCATTCTGCACTGGACACTGGTATAGCGAAGCTCCCGGGCGATATAAAAAATGCCTATGAAATAAAGCTGATTCCGGTATTAGGTTCGGTTACAAATAAGCTGCGGATTGAAAAAGTATGCAAGACATTTAGGGTGCAAACAATCTATCATGCGGCGGCTTATAAACATGTGCCGATGGTTGAAAAAAATCCAGGCGAAGCCATCTGGAATAATATTTTTGGTACCTTGCGTACCGCAGAGGCCGCGATAACAGCAGAGGTTGAAACTTTTGTGCTGATTTCAACCGATAAAGCGGTTCGACCTACTAATACTATGGGGGCAACCAAGCGCTTTGCCGAACTTATTTTACAGGCGCTGAGCGCCGTTGATAACTCTTCAACCCGATTTACAATGGTTAGGTTTGGTAATGTCTTAGGTTCTTCCGGTTCGGTGGTGCCACTGTTTAAAGAACAAATCGCAAGAGGTGGACCGGTAACGGTGACTGACGAACGGATTACTCGTTATTTCATGACTATACCTGAAGCCTCGCAGCTGGTTATTCAGGCAGGCGGAATGGGTCACGGTGGTGATGTGTTTGTGCTAGATATGGGCGAACCCATTCATATTGTTGATTTGGCTAAAAAAATGATTCATTTAAGCGGTTTACAAATCAAAGATACCGATCATCTTAATGGCGATATCGAAATCCGTTTTACCGGTTTAAGACCCGGAGAAAAACTGTATGAAGAACTGTTGATCGGCGATAATGTATCAAAAACTGATCATGCTAGAATCATGCGTGCTCAAGAGCCGGTTATTCCCTGGACTGCTCTGGAAAAAATCCTAGCAACGTTGGAGCAGGCAACGAAAGAGGATGATTTTGAAATGATTAGACATATTTTGACCGAGGTAGTTGCCGGTTTTGTCCCGCAATGTGAAATTGAAGATGTGTTGTGGAAAGAAGATAAGCGACTGGTAAATGGATAACACACTCGCATGAACATTTTCGAACCGGCGCAAAGGTTGGAAAATGGATAAACTAACCAGCATGACCGTTTTTGTCCGCGTTGCCAAAGCAGGAAGTTTTGCCGGAGGGGCGCGTGATCTGGATATTTCCAGAGCCATGGCAACCAAGCATATTATGAATCTTGAAGGGGTTCTGGGTACGCGGCTGTTCAATCGAACTACCCGCAGCTTAAGTCTGACTGATGTCGGCGCCTCTTATCTGGAACGCTGTCAACAAGTGTTGCTTGAGGTTGAGGAAATGGAAGCGGCAGTCACGCATTTACAAACTGAACCGCGTGGGATTTTAAGAATCAGTGCACCGCCGGTCATCGGCGCGACGCATATTTCGCGAGCAGTGTCTGAGTTTTTGAAAATTCATCCTGACCTGACCATCGAGATTATTTTACAAAGCAGTCCTGGCGATTTGATTGATGAAGGTATAGATCTGGCTATTTCGTTGGGAGCTTTGGATGATACCAGTATGTTCGCACGGAAACTGGCCAGTTCATCCCTGGTGGTGTGCGGCTCGCCGGACTATTTTGAACGTCATGGAATTCCCTTGACGCCGGAAGATTTGGAAAATCACAGCTGTTTGGTTAATTGGGCGATTGCACCGAGAAATAAATGGTTGTTCAAAGGCGAAGCCGGTTATACCGGAATAACGGTTTCCGGACGAATACAGGCTAATCAAGCTGATCCTATCCGCATCGCCGCCATTAGTGGATTGGGTCTGGTCATGCTACCGACTTATATTGTTGGCAGGGATATTGAAAAGGGAAAACTTAAAGTTGTGTTGAAAAGTTATACTTCACCACCTTTAGATGTCCATGCGGTCTATCCGCATCGAAAATATTTGTCGGCCAAAGTCAGAGGTTTTATGGATTTTTTGCAAGAATGGCTGGAACATCGGGTTAATCTGCCGGCAACTGAGTAATTTGGCTGGCTAGATTAAAATTTGCAGCAGTTAGCCAGCTTGATTCTGCGTGCAATAGCCTTTAATGGTTTCGCTATTTCTTGACCGCATCCTAGGGGATGCGATAATAGGCTAATTAAAACCGGATGTTAACACGATGATAAAAAATTTAGATCCACAGCAAGCCTGGGATCTGTTACAAAATAATTCTGATGCGATATTGGTAGATGTCAGAACAAAAATCGAGTATTCCTTTGTCGGACACCCACTCGGCGCGATATCTATACCTTGGAAGGAAGCTCCCGATTGGCAGGTTAATTCGCATTTTATTGCCGAGGTTAACAAGGTCGTAGCTGATCGCAACTCGCCGATTTTATTGCTGTGCCGTAGCGGCCAACGTTCGGTTGATGCGGCAAAAGCGCTGGAAGAAGCCGGTTATCAGTTGTTGATTAATATTGTTGACGGTTTTGAAGGCGCTCTGGATCAGCATAAGCACCGAGGTAATCTTGGCGGCTGGCGCTTTCAGGGATTGCCTTGGGAGCAGAGTTAACATTCATCACCCCCTTGCCTTAAAAGGATGTGTCTCACACGTCCCACATTTATTTATTAAACCTTAGAGAAATTAAAAGTGATTGAAAAATTAAGAAACATTGCAATTATTGCGCACGTTGACCATGGCAAGACCACCTTGGTTGACAAACTATTGCAACAGTCCGGCACGTTTGCAGCTCATACTAAAGTGACTGAGCGGATGATGGACTCCAACGATATTGAAAAAGAACGCGGTATTACCATTCTGGCTAAAAATACTGCGCTGGATTGGAATGGCTATCATATCAATATTGTTGATACCCCGGGCCATGCCGATTTTGGTGGCGAAGTTGAGCGGGTTTTATCGATGGTTGATTCGGTGTTATTGCTGGTTGATGCCGTCGATGGACCGATGCCGCAAACTCGTTTTGTGACCCAAAAAGCCTTTGCCCTGGGGCTAAAGCCCATCGTGGTCATCAACAAAATTGACCGTCCAGGCGCACGTCCTGATTGGGTTGTCGATCAAACTTTCGACTTATTCGATCGTTTGGGTGCAACCGATGAGCAACTCGATTTCCCCATTGTTTATGCATCGGCCATCAATGGCTATGCCGGACTGGAACACACCATCACCGGTGGCGACATGACGCCACTGTTTGAAACTATCGTTTCTAAAGTTAGTCCGCCACCGGTTGACATGGACGGCCCTTTCCAAATGCAGGTTTCAAGTCTGGATTACAATACTTATACCGGCGTTATTGGTATCGGCCGGATTCAGCGCGGCAGCATCAAACCTAATATGCCGCTGGTTATTGTTAACCGTGAAGGCGTTGAACGTAAGGGTCGCATGTTGCAGCTTTATGGTTTCCACGGACTGGATCGTGTTGAAGTTCAAGAAGCTCGCGCCGGTGACATTATCGCTTTTGCCGGTATTGAAAAGCTGGAAATATCCGATACCATCTGTCATCCCGATTGTGTAGAAGCGATGACGCCGTTATCGGTTGATGAGCCGACTGTGACCATGACTTTTCAGGTCAATAACTCACCGTTTGCAGGCAAAGAAGGCAAATTTGTCACGACCCGTCAAATTCGCGACCGTCTGGACAAAGAATTGCAACATAACGTTGCGCTGAAAGTTGAAGATACTGCTGATCCGGATAAATTCAAAGTATCAGGCCGTGGCGAGTTGCATTTATCGGTGTTAATCGAAAACATGCGCCGCGAAGGCTTCGAAATGGGCGTGTCACGTCCTGAAGTTATCATGAAGGAAATCGACGGTAAAAAATGCGAACCGTTTGAATTGGTTACTATCGAAGTGGAAGAAATCCACCAAGGTACGATCATGGAAAAGCTTGGTGAACGTAAAGGTGATTTGACCAATATGGTGCCTGACGGCAAAGGCCGCATTCGTCTGGAATATATGATGCCATCACGTGGTTTGATTGGTTTCCAAACCGAATTTATGACGGCTACTTCAGGTTCCGGTCTTTTATACCATGTGTTCGACCATTACGGCCCGATCAAAGCCGGTGAATTCGGTAATCGTTCACGCGGTGTGTTGATTTCCATGGTTGCGGGCAAAGCGGTTACTTATTCACTGCATCCGTTACAGGAACGCGGCGAATTGCTGCTGGTAAACGGTGATGAAGTGTATGAAGGCATGTTGGTCGGTTTACATTCACGCACCAATGATTTGACTGTCAATCCGTGCAAACCAAAACCGCTGACTAACGTTCGCGCATCAGGTACCGATGAAAGTTTGGTGCTGGCCAGAATTCAGAAAATGACTCTGGAGCAAGCGCTGGAATTTATTGCCGAAGATGAATTAGTTGAAGTTACGCCCAAATCAATACGCTTGCGTAAGAAATATTTAACTGAAAACGAGCGTAAAAGAGCGTCTAAAAACTAAACAATAGCCAGTGTTTATTGGCTTGCCATTTATGGCAGGCCAATATCTGAATTTCAAATTCCCCGCAGTAGCAGCTCAACGTCTCCAAATTCAGGCCAAAGCCTGCTTCGAAAAATAACTCTATTAGCACACCAAACCGCCTCATTTTGCTGATTTGATTAGTGGCAAAAACGCAGTCCATTGATTAAGTATTATTAAAAGGTAATATATCGCCATAAACATCCCTAAATAGCGCCATATTAAAACGACTATATTTAAAGAATTTAGGTGTTTTTTTTAATTGCATGTTAATATTATATTTCCAGTTTACCCATTGCAAGTT
>CANNNV010000059.1 GCA_947506155.1 Methylococcaceae bacterium | reverse complement strand
GGTTCACTGGAAAATAGTTTTTTTTTCCTCAACCAGCCGTTCAAGCTGGCAGTTCTGGCGTTTAAGATTGGCTATTGTTTCTAAATGACGTTGTTGAGATTTTCTAAGCTCGCGAAGTTCAGCCGCACGTTCAATCGCCTTGTTTTTCCATTCATCACGGCTGTTTAATATTTTTGAGATTTGAGGCATGGCATTTGGCAACTGGTCAAAAAAGTGTTTTTATAATAACACGATCCAGATTATTCTAAATCCATAAGCTGAGGAAATAATCCGTCTTAACGTGGGTAATTATAATCCATTTAGTTTTGCTATTTTTAGCTAAGTCATTGATTATTGCTTTTATGGAGGGAAATAAAGGCGGGTTAAGTAGCCTTTTTTTCTATATCTAAGGCTTTAAATATTTATAACAATTTGATTTGTATTGGTATTTTATATATAAGATGTTTGAGTTCGACAGGCTAGGTCTGTCCCTTATTATCACAATTGAAGTTACCGTGGAATGGGCAAAAACTATGACTTGGAAAGGAGTTAAGCCAGTGGTAAAACTAGTAGAAACTGTTTACAAAAAAGGTGTGCGGATAACTAAAAAAGCATTCAAAACGATAGCCGATAGAATAAATCGAGATGAAGCTTTACCAAAATATTACGTGACTATCCAACCTCAAAGTTAGAAGAATGATGGGGGGTTATTTATTGCGAATTACCTTAGCCTGTGGCGGCGCAGATGCCCCTAGAAACATGCAATGGCAAAGCATAGCAGCAGGAAAAGAAAAAGATGCGTGGGAGCGTATAGGTTGCAAGACTAAGCCCACTATAAAACTAGCCGCAATCAGTATGGATTATTACCTTGGTGCTAAGGGTGGTTGTTATACCTATAGCAAACGCGCTAAAAAGCGTTATGTTGATCCTAGTTTTTGTAGAGACAAAAGCTAAGCATAATAATTTCATAAAACACAGTGACGAATAATGCTCGCTAAAGACGTATTTTTTGACTAAAGGAGTCAGATTTGTAGTTTCGTTTATGGTCGATAAGCGCTACTGCTCTGCATCTTTATAAACCGTGGTCTGTCCCTTATTATTTTTTCCGTTTACAACATCAAACGCCTGACCATCATTGCTATTAACCAGTGACTTCATGTCGTCAAAATAATCTAATCCGCTAACAAACAACCGTCAGATTTTAATCTTACTTAAATCGATTAGGTATAGCTTCTAAAGTGCGTAAGCCGTAAGTCCCTATGTTGTAGGGCGGTTTCGCGACAGCAAACCGCCAGCCCAATGCAGCACCGTAGCTCAGAAATGGTGGATTGCTAGCGCGAATCCGCCTTATGGTTTTATTTTAAAAAAACGCATAGCAGAACAAACCAGTTTGTTGTAACCCAATTAAGTCGATTTGTTGTTCTAAATTAGTTACCCCTGCTGCCGCAGCAAGTAATGAAGCTTTTGTATAGACCCCAGTTATTACCCCAGTTATTAATCGCTCCGTTTGTGGTAGATTGTCGCTATCGCTCCGAATCCACCCTACAGATTGATCCACCGTACGGCCGTGAGCGAAAGCGAAGCTCCGCTGGAACGTTGAGTTAGACGTTGTAACTCGATTGATGCGCTTTGTACCTCAGCACATCCTATGACTAGCGCACCTTATCGCGTTACTTGCTGTTAAACCAACCTGAAAGCTGACAATAACATCTTTTTGGAGATCTATTTAGATTTGGAGACCACCATCGTGTTAAAGAAACTCGAAGTAGAGTATCTTTAACAATTGTTTCAACTTTATCCATTGAACCTACAAATGGAAAAGCATACACTTGTTCTCCAAAATAAAGATAATGTTTTTTGTCTTCCAATATGGTCAATTCTAAATCTTTATCAGACATCCAAAAACCAACACTGCTAGTTAAATTTGATTTTTCTTGTTCTAAATAACCGCTACCACCAATTGGAAAATTAATTTTTCCATCAAAAATTTTTTCTGGACTTCCTTTCCAAATAGGTACATTTTTAATTAAAAAGTCAACGATATTGTTTATATTTTCAACAAATTCTACTTTTTGCACCAGAACATCTTCAGTATGAGGGTTGCTTATATTATGTCTTGCAATATATTCAATATCCCATATTTGCCCAATGTTAAATTTGGTATCTAAAGGTTGATTGTCTTCTTTTGATGTAAGAAGCCTGATATTTTTATTATTTGTTATATCATATGCGCCTACACAGAAAGCATGTTTCATGTGAGTTTTTGCTACAATTAGTATTCTCATTATAAATGCTTAATTTTATAACCTAATTTTTCAAGTTTTTTACTCACAATTGACCTATGACAAGCCTCTGGTTTTTCTTCAACACAAAATAAAACAACTTTATTTGCCTTAACTTCAACAAGGTTATTGATAAAATCATTAAAATCATAGTTACTTAATATTCTGTCTTCGTATGCGATTGTAAAAATCTTACCTAGTTTATCTCTATCTTGTTTTAATACACCTGCTTGCTTATCTACTTTTTTTTGTAATTCTCTTATTTCTTTAGTTGGTGCAAGATTAATAAAATGAATATATTTAATATTAAGCTCATCTAATCTTTGTTGTAGTCTGTTACTATTTACAAAAGCATATTTAGCACCTCTTACCCCTCTACGTTGACGAATATCACAGAAAGTATCTATGTTATTGTCTATAAGTTTGTTAAAAAACTCTTGCTCTGTTGAGTTGTAAACGCCAATTGTATAAAATTTCATTTAGTATGACTTACGAGAAGTAAAATCTATTTCATCTCCAAATATATCAACGCTTCCATAGCCTTTTGTTAATTCATTTATTACCGTTGTTTGAGATTTTATTTTATCTTTAGAAATAATATGTATTAGCTCAATATCTTGTTTAAATAATTCTTGACCAATTAACTTGCTTCTGTGACATTCTTCGGGTTTAGATTCACTACACATAATGGCAACATTAAATTTTTTTTCATTAGCCGTGCTTAATCGTTTTAGACCTTCTTTGAAAAATGCTTTTTCTTTTACTAAATCATAAACAACTTTGCCATTATAATCATAACAACTTCTATCTTCTGGAAGACCGCCAAGAGAGTCACCAAAAAAAACGTAGATTATTTTATTTTTTTTAAGTTTTACCTGTAAGGATGATTGATTGAATGCAGGATTCCATTTTGAAAACGGTTTAGACCTTATATCAACAAGGTACTGAATATTGAAAGATTTTAGCTCTTGAATGAAGTCTTCAATTTCCTTGTTACCGTGTCCAATGGAATACAGTGTTGTTGTATTGTTATTTGTAGAACTATTCATAATATTCCTCACTTTCTGAGTTCAAGTGTTAAAAATACAAGTTTATAATTCTATATGATTTATGAAATTCATAGGAAAAATCTAACAATGAACAGAATAAACGATAAACCTTAGCGTATTTTCATTTCCTGTTTTTGCCAACACTCTCATTATCATCCTCTTTCGAGTCTGAGCCAAAAGCAGCAACACTTGAAATAAACATGATGAGAATGATAACAGGCCAACTCATAGGTAATAGTAACAGCACTACAAATAAAACACCCAAAGCTCCCAACTTTGAAAACAACTCTTTAAAAAACTGCATTTTATTTTCCTTTATTATTTAAACCTAACGCAAAGTTCAGCGGGCTGAGCGTAGTGAGCGCGAGCGAACGAAGCGAAGCTCCGCTGGAACGTTGAGTTAGACGTGGATGTTATTTGTTAGGGGGTTGCAAAAAGACGTAACCCAATCTACGCCGCAATGACCCGATATGTAGGGCGGAAGCCGTTAGGTGTTCCGCCATACCCCAAAGTAAAAAATAACACTCCTTTACGCACCATACGGCGGAACGCCCTAGCGGGCTTCCGCCTTACGGGTTGATTCAACGAATGGTTAGCTGTGCCCGAGTAATTTAAATATGATTGGGAAAACATATTTCATGACGACTAGAAGCACGATCACAAACAAGATTAACTTTACAGCGAGCACGGCAGGATGCATTCCAAGACGGTCAGGCTGATACCCTGGATTATCTATATTGCTAAGAGTTTCGATTAAGCGTTTCGTAGCACTCTTTGCGCCAGCCCCCCAAACATCATCAGAGGAAGCTTGAATTACCACATTTGTTTTTCCTTGCTCTCTTTCCACGATAGAGGCGCGTACCTTGACAGATTGAAGACCGCACTTGACCCGCCCTTCAACGAACTGCTGACCTCTATCCTCCTGTTTAACAGCCCCCAATCTTTGCATTGCTTGAGAGACATGACTAAAGGCCTCATCAAGTGGAAATGAAATAACTATCTCGTTTGGTGAAAGCTGATCTACCTTGTACGCAGATGACATTTCTGACTCCTATTTTTCCGATTCACCCATTGCTGGCTGCGTGCCTAACGCAAAGTTCAGCGGGCGTAGCGTAGCGAAGCTCCGCTGGAACGTTGAGTTAGACGGGATTGTAATTTGTACCTCACTACAACCTACCGCTTATGGTAAGCTGAGTTTAGTAACATTGGGCGCAAGCCATAACTCGTAATGTCCTCTTACTAAAATAGTTCCATACTGGTTAGAGAAGTCTTTTAATTGAATTTGAGGAATAATTTTAAGTAGTTGTTTTAATAATAACTCTGCTTCATCTTTATCTTGTTTAAAAAAGTACCTAAGTTGTGTCAGTTTAGGTCCATTATCCACTAATTGAATTGGACGAAAGTTTATAGGTGTATCATTTAACTTGATGCTTTCAAACCAATTAGTAGCATTTAAATCTTGTATGAATTTTTCTTGTTCTTGGTTTCGTACATGAACCCATAGTCTGGGAGATTGTTTGTCCACAATCTGCTCGTATGATTTAGATGAACTATTAATATTTCGCCTAATTAAATCGTTCAAGTCGGCAAATACATTCTTTGTAGCAAAAAATAAGATAAGAATTAGTATGTACTGTTGTTTCACTTTATCACCTTTCCGCATTCGCTTCTTTCTAACTCTCTCAATATATTTTCTATTTTTTTCTTATTTTCTCTAAACTCTGTTTTATTGTTTGATAAGTCTAATTTTTTATCTTCTAATTCATGTTGTATCGCTGGTGATATAGATAATTTTGAGTGGGCTGGATATGTATTGACTTGATTGGTTAGTTCTTGAATTTGTTTTTCCAATTCTTGACCATTTAATTGAAGTTGCGTTAGTGTCATATACTTATTTAAAAGACACTCAAGCACACCAATCTCAGATTTAAGGTCTGCTTTTTTTGGAAAACTCTCTTCAACCCATAAGAAACCACCTAGAAAGAAAATTATTATTGCAATAAACTCTTTATATTCTTTAAGTTTTTCTAGCACATTTCTCTCCAAAAACTACAGCGTCTAACGCAAAGTTCAGCGGGCGTAGCGTAGCGAAGCTCCGCTGGAACGTTGAGTTAGACGTGGACGTTAATTGTTGGGTTGCAAAAAGACGCAACCAACGCTGCTCGTTAGTTGCTACAACCATTTCTAATCATGCAATTTGAATAATCGATATTACAAGCCTTTGAACATGCCTTATCACTAGCACTCTTATCATCACTACAATAAGATGAACACGTTATTAAACTATCGTAGCAACTACTACCACACGCAGCAAGAAGCAGTTGTTCGCTATTTGGGGTAGATTTGTATTTGTTAAAAGGTGAGCTTTTTTGCTCCAAAATGGATTGAGAGCCTTCCGCTTGAGCTATAGGTAAACTAAGACATGCAAAAGTTATAAATAAAGAAAATATAAATATAAATTTGTTCATAAAGTTATTTCTTAAGTTAGTATATAAAATTAAAAGGAGTTGTTTTTTTTATGAAAGATTTTTGGGAATTCTGCCAACACAAAGCGCCACCGAAGCCTGTGCTGGACGGGGCATTCACCCCATCCACATTATTTTGATGCTCAGGCAATAAACCAATAATTTGCATCTTTAAAACGTTGCGGAATCAAAAATTAAATTTACGGTGCTAGTAACTTCATCTGCATTTGTTAAATATGCTTCGATTCTCAATTCCTCATGTTTTTTAAGTTCTATTGGGTACTTATCTTGTAAATCTTTATGGATTCTCTCAGCATTTTTTTTATCGCCTATTCTTAATTTGAATCTGCTTTTTCTGGGTTGCCATTCAATAGTAGCTATATTAGATTCAGCTTTTTTTTCTACTTTGTTCTTGTACCCAATTCTAGCTTGGTAGCTCTTCTTGCTAGGAATGTGAATATAATGAAGTGTAAGGTCATTAAAAAATGGTTTTTTTGAAAGTTTTTCACATAGATCATCAAATACAATTTTTGCATGTTCACTAAGTCCGTCAATAAATTCTTTTTTATTTTTTGTATCATCTTTCATTTTTGGCAACTTTTTTGGTTAAAAGAAAAGAGTTTTTGGTGTATGGGTGTTAATTTGATTACGTCTAACGCAAAGTTCAGCGGGCTGAGCGATAGCGAAGCTCCGCTGGAACGTTGGGTTAGGCATTTAAGTTTACTTTAACCCATGTTATTTCCGAATTCTTCTAAATCCTGAACGAAGCAACAGCACTGTTATTAATAAAGATAACATATTAATAAGTACTAGGCTTGGAATTGGATTACTCCATTTGTCCATGTTTGTAGTGCGTGAGTAATATGGAGAACCCGCGCCGTATGCTTCCATAAGAGAGTCATAATTGAAAAATACAGAAGCAACAATTAAAAATATGCCTACAACCATTTGAAAAATACCAATAGTTTTTGAATTCATTTTGAATTCTTACGATAGCTGACTGTTAAATGAATTTGACATTTTTTAATTGCTCCTTCTTTTTCAAGGTCTGTAACAAAAGCATTCATGTTGGATGTTAAATCGATGCACCCAGCACTACCAAGGGTTTTTCCACCATGGATAAAGAAGCCACCACGTGAAAAAGTATCTGTAGTAGTGAAAGGATGAATTGTAATCCTATACTTACCCCAAGCATCTTCAGGGGCAGGACTATACCAGCGATTAGTCCAAAGTTCGTCTGGATTAATCCAGTAGATTCCTTCTGGTATGGGGCCTGCGAAAGAAATATGTTGGGCAATATTATCGTAATTGAATTTTCCGTCTTTTGTTGGACGACCAGAAGCAGCAGGGTAGCCATAAGTTTTGCTACCCCCGTCATTTCTAGCTTTTCACCATCAAAAAACAGTTCCAATGAACTGCACATCGCAAGTGTTGGGTCGTATTTTTCTGCCGAATATTTTTCACTCATTGTTGTGTCCTAGAAATAAAAACCCTAAAGCGAAGCTCCGCTGGAGCGTTGGTTAGACAGACTTGCTAAAAATATGCAGTGCAACAAATACCTTTTACCGTACAGTTTCAGTCTACTATAAAAACCGCCATGTCGTAGGTATCGCCACGTCCAACAATTTTAACTTTTTTATCGTAAGTATCCCCAGGTCTGACGACTTTGACTTTTTTGTCATAGCTATCACCGCGCCCAACTGACAACACTCTTATGTCATATTCATCGCTACGCTCAACGACTAATACTCTCATATCATAATCACTCATTTCTTAGTTCCTTTTTATTCTGCGTTCTTGTGAGTTTTATCGTCAGGCTTTGTATCGCAGGTTTTTTCAAAGCCTAACGCAAAGTTCAGCGGGCTGAGCGATAGCGAAGCTCCGCTGGAACGTTGAGTTAGGCGTGAATGTTGAAACAAAAAACGTAGGTTGCGGGTAAGCTTGCGAACCCCAACAAATAGTCCGGTAGGTCGGGCATGCTGTTTATGCCCGACAATAATTCGCGCAAAATGTTAGCTAACGAAAAGATGTTACTCAAGCTACTTAACTGCACACGTAATCTCCGGGTCGGTTAAATAGCAGCCGGGATCTTCAGCCCAAAAATTCCCGGTAGTTTGCGCGGCTCTGACCCGTGTGTTGCCGTTGCAGATTTTTTGATAATGACAGCTTGCACAGCGCCCTTGCAGCGGTCTTGGCTGTTGCTTAAGTCCCGCCATTAATGGATCGGATATGTCCTGCCAGATTTCTGAAAAAGCCCTGTTTTTGACATTGCCCAGATCATAATGCCACCAGAAGGTGTCGGGGTGGACATTGCCCAGGTTGTCGATATTGGCGACATTGACGCCGGAGGCATTGCCGCCCCATTGCTCCAGCTTGGCCTTGATATGCTCGACTTTGTCAGGAAAATTCTTGGCGACCCAGTGTAAAAAGTAAACGGCGTCGGCATCGTTATTGCCGGTTACAAATTCCCGGTCTTTCCCCGCTTTCAGCCAGTCGTAGCCGGTTTTAAACAGCAAGTCCATCGCGTCTCGGGTCATAGCAAAATGGGCGTCGTCTTTTCGGTTTTTATTGCCACGCCCGCCATAATTCAAATGTGACAAATAGAATTTGTCGATATGCTTATCATCCATTAACTGCAACAAGGCCGGAAAATCATGGGCATTATCTTGCGTCAAGGTAAAGCGCAGGCCAACTTTGATGCCTTGCTCCAGACACAGATCGATGCCGCGCAAGGCCTGGTCAAAAGAGCCTTTTACCCGCCGGAACTGGTCATGGGTATCCTTGATGCCGTCAACACTGACGCCGATATATTGATAATCCATGTCCGCGATTTGCTTGATATTGGCCTCGGAAATTTTAGTGCCGTTGGTGGACAAGGCGACATAAAAGCCCAGATCCTTGGCGCGGCGGGAAATGTTGAATATGTCCGGATGCAGCAACGGTTCGCCGCCGGATAAAATCAGAACTGGCACTTTAAACGCTTTCAGGTCGTCCATGACCGTATAGATTTCCTGAGTGCTCAGTTCGTTGGGAAAATCAATGTCAGTGGACGTTGTGTAACAGTGCTTGCAGGTGAGGTTGCAACGGCGGATTAAATTCCAGATAACCACCGGAGCCGGCGGTTTGCGCGCCGGCTTTAACGGGGTCGGCTCTATCAGTTCACGTAGATACTGGCTTAGTCTAAACATAATCTATTTCCTGCTGGGTTGCCGGTACGGAAACCGGTTTTTTTCAGAATTTTTGTACTGTATAACACATCACAGCCCAGATTGTGCTCGCCTAACAGGTCGGTAATCTGCTGAATTTGTTGATCGGCTGCCTGCTGAGTTTTGCCGTGCACCATAGCAAACAGGTTGTACGGCCAGGAGGGAAGATTTCGTGGGCGATGATAGCAATGGCTGACAAACTCCAGCTGTCCTACTTTTTGTCCCAGTTCATCAATGAACTGATCCGGAATATTCCAGACCGTCATGCCGTTAAAGCGATAGCCCAGTTTGTAATGATTGGGCACTGCGCCGATGCGGCGAATAATGCCATTATTTTGCATGACGGACAGGCGCTGCATCACCTGCTCTGCGGTCAGCCCAAGCTGGTCGGCAATAGCTTGATAAGGTTGGGGGGTTAACGGCAAGCCGGCCTGGGTTGCCTGGATGATGTTGCGATCAATGTCGTCCAGCATATCAGGCTTCCAACTTCAGGTTGACGAAATATTCGGTTATTTTTGGCATGTTATAGACGGTTAATCCGGTTTTCTGTGCTATGGAGCTGAGGGTTTGCTGGATTTGTTCAGGGGTTTCGGTAGCCAGTACAAACCACATATTTAATTCATGGCTGCGTGCGTAGTTATGCGCAACTTCAGTAAAGCTATTGATGATAGTGGTGATTTCATCGTAGCGTTGTTCCGGTGCTTTAACGGCTGCGAGGGTTAAGGCGCCGCCCATGCGTTCGGCATGGTATAGCGGGCCAAAGCGGGTCAGCGTGCCGTTAGCTAGCAAGGCCTTTAGCCGGTCCAGCAGCGCCTGTTCGGTCAAGCCCAGTTGTGTCGCGACCTGCTGGTACGGCGAAGCGCAGATCGGAAAGCCATGTTGCAGGGTGTTGATAAGGTGTTTGTCTATTTCATCCATCAGCTAATGTGGGCTTGGGTTTTTGATAAATAGCACCGCGTTGTTTAAAACAGCGGTTACTGAACAGGATTTGCTGGTCAAAACTGTCTAGGCCACAGGCTTCAACCAGCTGCGCCAATTGCGTCAATACGGTGGTCTGGTCTTTGCCGTGTATCATGCAATACAGGTTATACGGCCATTCCGGTTGCCTGGGGCGTTGATAGCAGAGGGTCACAAATGAAAATTGACTGATATGCCCGCCCAGCTGTTTAATCAAACTATCCGGCACGTTCCAGACCACCATCGCATTGGCGCGATAACCCAGTTGTCGGTGTTTGACGATAACGCCCATGCGTTTGATCAGGCCTTGCTGTTTAAGCTTGCTCAGGCGTTCGAGCACTTCGGCTTCGGGCATGTTGCAAAGTCGGCCAATTTCCAAATAGGGTCGGGGACAGATCGGCAGTCCTTGTTGTATCTGTTCCAGCAATTGGCGGTCTTTTTCCTCAAGCATTATTCAGATCCAGCTTGAAACCCAAATCAATGAAAAAGTCATCCAGCATCGGCAGCCGCATGGCCGGGTAAGCGGTTTGCTGTTCTATTTCATCGATAACCGAGCTTAAGTGTTCTGCATCCGATGCTATGACCACAAACCACAGATTAAACCGGTGTTCACGTTCATAATTGTGATTGACTTCCGGGTGAGCGCTGATGATATCGGCAACCTGTTGCAGCTTGGGTTCCGGCACGGACATCGCGACCAGCGCACTGACACCGATATGATTGGGGGGAATAACCGGGCCTATGCGGCTGATAAAACCGCTGGCGTTTAATTCGGTGAATGCCGATAACACCTGGTCTTCAGTCACGCCTAGCGTCTCGGCGATGTCCTGATAAGGCCGAGTTGACAGTGGAAAATCGCGCTGATAGTCGTTTAATAGCTGTTTATGTAAGGTCGTTAATTGCTTCATAAACCGATTTTATGCGCCCGTGCGCTAAAAAAAATGCCATTGGGTTTATTGGCGGGCAGGCGGGTGATTTCCTGCAAGGTTTCGGTGTCGTAAATTACCAGCTGGTTATCATCTCTTAAGGCAACCCAGACCTGTTCGCCGCGCGGGGTAAATTCCATATGTAAAACAGCTCTGCCGGGTGTCAAGGTTTTACTCAGGGACAGGTCTTTGACATCGATAATTTGCAGCTGATTATTGTCGGGAAAGGCAAAGTTAACCCAGACTTGCCGCGCATCCGGCCTGGCCATGACAAAAACCGGTTGTCCGACGACAGCGATGGTGTCATGCAGTTCCCAGGTATTTTTGTCGATAACCAGCACTTTGTGTTGACCTATAGCCGGTGCAAACAAATAGTCACCGGCGATTGCCCAGCCTTCCAAATGCGGCATTTTATAAACCGGCAATTTCTCATCGTCTTTGCCGTAGTTGGACAAAATGTGTTTAACCCCGGCCTCAAGATTCCATAAATCCAGCAAGGCAAGTCCGGGTTCGCCAAACAGGCCAGCTATATAATAGTGTCCATCTGGCGACATTAAGGCGTCATAAGGCTGTTTGCCGATGTCCTTGAATTTTTTAATAATCGGCGCTTTGGGATTTTTAAAATCAGCCAGCCAGATTTCCCCGGCATCAAACAGGCTGAAGACAAAGCGCTGTCCCGGTGCGTCAACCAGACCGACTACTTTGGAGCGCAGTCCTTCGCCATAATCGGAGGGAATATCGGCAATCAATTCCAGCGTATCTGAAGAAAAAACCTTGACGCCGCCTGGCGTGTAGTTGGATACGGCAATGAGTTTGCCGTCCTGGGAAATTGCGCCGCCGATGCTGTTGCCGGCCTGGATAATGCGCTGATCGATTACATCTTTAAGCATATCGATTTTGCTCAGGCCGCCATCTCTGCCGAAAATGTATGCATAACGCTGGTCGCGGGAAAAAACTACCGAAGCGTGGGACAAATCGCCCAGTTTTTCGATTTTAGCCAGGCGTTTATGCTCGGTGGTGTTGATGATCAGGGCATTGCCGTCTTCACGTTCGATGACGATGCCGAGATCGCCGGTGGCGCGTAGGTCTGCGATGGCGTTGAAGGAGAATAGCAAGGCTAAAAAGGAGAGTAGTTTGGTCATGGGTTTGTGTATTAGCGATAGATGTCTTTTCGATGCCCAATTTCGACAACTATAATAATCAGTTCTTCATTTTTTAAATGGCAGATCAAGCGGTAATCGCCAACTCTATATCGCCAGTAACCGGCATATTGCCCTTGTAGCGCTTTTCCCAACTGTTTAGGATCATTTGTGTCCGCAAGCCGCTTTCGTAAAAATGAAGCTATTCTTTGTTGAATGGGCTTGTCAAGTTTCTTTAAATCTTGTTTTGCGCTATCTAAAATTTTAATCGTCCAAGCCAAGCTCTTTCACCACATCGTCAAAATCATGAATAGATTCTTTGCCGTCCAGATAGCTTTTATAAGCGGTATCTGCTTTCGTTATCGCTTGTTGTTCCGCTAAATAGTCAAGTAAGGCATTTTTAATGATCGTGTCAGGTGTCAAACCCTGTCTAGTGGCTATGTGACTTAAGGCTTGTTCTGTGGGTTGGTCTAATTGTATGGTGTGCATATAAATTGTTCTCCGGTTCTATGGCATTGCTCTGGCACTTTAATTCATCACTCAATCAATTCTTTTTGCACCAGCTGTCCGCTCCGCGCTTTGTCTAATGAGTCAAGCAGCCTTTGGGCATTGGCGGGATTCGATAATAAATAATGTGTCTCTTGCCATGCGTTAAAGTCTGCTAACGACAAAATAACCACATGGTTATTGTCTTCGCGGTTTACGATATAGGACTCATGGTCTTGACACGCTTTTTGGCAAAGATGGTCAAGATTCTGTTGGGCTTCTGTGAAAAAAATACTTTGCATAAAGATTATCCTGGATAAATGTAACAATGATTACTTTGGCAAGTTTACTTGCATGAAGGAACAAAATAATTAGTGCAAAGAGACATGCTTAGGAGGCGGCGGCGTATAACGATTATCTAAAGCCTTGTCGATTTTGTCGGCAAGACTTTCAACGCCTTTAAGCGTTAGTTTTTCATCGCCGCCTTTGGTTTCGGAAATGTAGTTGCCGATTAACCGGTCGTCTTTAACCCTGATCAAGTGGCCCATGATATAGGCGAATAAAAAGCTGGGCTTATGCAGTCTCCCAACCAATACATAGTCGGCGCCTGCTGCTCTGCCAAGCGTTGCTGCGACATCGTCATGGTCGAACAAATACCCGAAACCGCTGTTAGCTCGATGTTGGGCGGCTAAATCAATCGAGATAATGCGATAGTCAGCGCCTTTTAACTCTTTTTCCAGCATGGTCTTTATGCTTGCTGTTCTGTTAATTTCAGCTGCAATTCCTGGCTTCAACGTCATGTCATTGAGTTCAAAATCCAAGATGGCAATGCTTGTTTGTGCATGTGCTTGGCCGATTGAAAGTACAAGCAACAATAAAAAATAATAAGCCTTCATTCATCAGCCTCAGTTAGGTTTTGTTTCGGGGTTACGTAAAAGCCCAAGTAACCACGATGCCTCCTCAGTGCCGATAAACGGCTGCCAGGGCGGCATGGCTGTGCCTTTGCGCCCATTCAGTATCGTTGAAACCAACAGCTCATCCGGCTTTCCGGCCAAGGCTTCGGGCAACAGGGCTGGGCCCATGCCGCCTTTTAAAGTTAAGCCATGGCAGGCTCCGCAATCCTGTTTGAGCATATTGCGGAGCGTAGTTTGCCGGTCCGGTGAAACATCGGCAAAAGCAGTGCCCGTAACCAGCAGCAAAAGCAGCAGTTTTTTCATCAGTTAAGGCTTTAACCGACCATAGTAGGTCGCGACATTGTTAATATCGTCATCACTTAAGGAACCAGCAATAGCGTTCATAAGTTCGGATTTACGGGTTTTATCTCGGTATTGTTTTAGCGCTGTTTTTAAATAATCGACATCGCGTCCGGCCAAAAGCGGAAAAGGTGCATCGGCCGAAGGTGTTCTGATGCCGTGACATTGCGAACAAACTGCCGCCGCTTTAGCCTGCCCCGCATAAATACTTGCTGCATTAACGCTTTGGGCGGACACCAAACCCACTAGCAACAATCCCGAAAGAGTCGTTAGTTTCATTATTTTGCTCCTTTCATCTCATCAGGAGAAAGGCCGCGCGTCATGTATCTGACCCGGCCATGAGAAAATATACCGGCTGGGCTTTCCATAGGCAGCGAGGCTACTTTTTCCAGGGACACGGAATCATAAATAACGACTTCATCACCACTGTAACCAGCGCTGACATACAGAAATTTACCGTCGGCGCTGTATTCGGGGAAATAGGCATGGCCGCCCACATCCAGAGTTTTAACAACTTCCAGGGTTTTCTTGTCGATCAGTTGAATGGTGCGGGCACGACGATCCTTGGAGATGATGTCCACCGCGACGTAAGGCGCATTGGCGTGAGCGGCCGGTGATTCTGTGCCGCCAGCTACCGGTATTTGTTTGACGACTTCCATTTTGTCCAGATCCCAGACGCTGACCACGGTTTTATCGCAGTCGCCAAAATTAGTACCAAAGCCCAGGGTTCGACCATCAACTTCGACAGCGGCGCCGCCGCCAACATGAGGTACACAACCGGCATCAAGTTTTTTGATGATTTTTCGGTCTTTTAAATCAATTGCCGCGACGATGCTGTCATCATAAGAGGCAATCATTAACTTGCGACCACCGTGGGTCAAGAAGGCATCGTGCAAATGATGGCCGACTTTTTCAATTTTAGTGACCGGGAAGCCCTCTTTTAAATCAACCACCCAGACTTGGCCGGCATTTTCCAATGCGATAGCAAAAATATCGTCAAACGGTGTGCCGAGGATCATGCCGGAATCGGAAGAAACCATTTTTCCATCCGGGTCCAGACCTTCCAGTTCAAACGTTTTTAAGGGTTCCAAGGTGTCGGCATTCAATATGACGGCGTTATGCGGCACAAAAGAGCCTGACATGATGTATTTTCCATCACGAGAAACACCAAGGCTGGGGCCGTTGTAGCCGGTTTTAACGCTACGCACTGCTTGCATCGAATACAAATCGATTTTGAAAATTTCCGCAGTATCAGTTTTTACATAGGCCCAGCGTGGGTTGGCGGGATTGTAGTCGATAATATGCGCGGCAGTGCCGGTGGCAATTTCGCCGATTTGTTTGTGAGTCACACTGTTGATGAAAACTGCTTTTGAACCTGCGCCACGTCCATATTTGCCACGAGCTGCAACGCCGATAACATCATCCATGCTATTGATTTCGTAAGTCGGTTTTGTGGGCAGCGTACTTTCATCTTTAACATACACTTTGATCGATGCTTTGATGTCGTCTATCGTCCAGGCCGGATTGGCAAGCTTGGGCGTGGTTTGTAAATGTTTAACCAGGCCACGAATTTCATCATCTGATAAGCGACCGAAGAACGGAGGCATCAAGGTATCAAAGCTTCCGGTCATGATCAGGCTGCGTAAGGATGTAGGGCTGCGGCCTTTTAGTGTATCGGAGTTTAACGCTGGAGCTATAAAGCCACCATGATCCGAGCCATGACAGCTAGCGCAATTGTCTTCAAATAATTGATGCATGTCAGGCGCTGCCTGTAAGCTAAAGGGCAACATGGCAGTGGCTAAACCGAGAAGAGCGCGTTTTTTTGTTATATTCATCAATTTTTGCACGAGATACCCCGTCCTTTAGGTCGGGGAGGGATAGCGCGTCGGCATTCGCCGACCCAACTCACGCAGCTCCTATTGCGTTTGCTATCTTGGGTTGAATGAGGTGCTTGTCTTTCCAAGCGGTCAACCCGTGAGGGCATGCCCTTACGGGCCTAGTAACGCTGCGTTTACTTCGGCTAGGCTCAGCACAAGTTCCCGCAATCTCCCTTCGACAATGATTACAACCGGCTCTCACTGTTACCAGTGACGAAAAGAACCTTCGGGGCTTTACCTTTCCCCAGCGTGATCCGATCCTTTTAGAGCAGCGAACTAAGGAAGCATTCGCTGGTAAGTCTTAACG
>CANNNV010000058.1 GCA_947506155.1 Methylococcaceae bacterium | reverse complement strand
TCGCCAATTTTAAATCTTCGATTTGTGATGCGTTTAAGGGTAAGAGAGCTGGTTTTTGAGTGGATGCCATGGTCATGATGGTAGGAGTGATATGGGAAGCTGAAAGTTTACTCTAAAAGGGTAATATTTTCTTTGGAAATCACCTTAGTGGTACTCCACCTATCACTTGGTTTTTGCTGAAAGTGATTTTGAAATCTTTACTTTAAAAGTTAAATTGCCATCATAGAGCTAATCTAAGCATCGTCTAATCATTTTAACAAGGCGTGTATTATGAAGCAAGAGACCCCGCCCTGAACGGCGGAGTTTTACCCTACTCTGTGATAAATGAGCTACAAGCTAAAACAGGATTTTCAAAAAGCTTACCTCAACACCCCCGCCGGGCAGGAATAATTATCCAATACTTGTACATAATTGGCGCGCTCATAAGCACTGGGATCGATCGCATGTTGCTGACTGACGCTGCCTTTGAGTTGGCTGACCGACTCATAGCCATGTTCATCCAGCCACTGTTCCAGCTCCGCCAAAATTTTTGTTAATTGGCTAACGCCTAGCTTCAGCAATACACTGCAAAGATGCACTACGTCGGCTCCAGCCAATAGCGCTTTTACAATATCCGGTGTCTGATGAAAGCCGCCGGTGACGGCCAGGGACAGGTTAGTTCTGCCATAAAGCAAGGCTGTCCAACGTACGCGTAACAAGGCTTCCGATGAGGACGATAATTCCAATTTAGGCACAACCTCCAGCGTTTCCAGATCAATATCAGGCTGATAAAAACGATTGAATAAAGCAATGCCACTGGCGCCAGCCTCTTCCAGACGTTTCGCAAAATGAATAGGTGAACTGAACTGGGACGAAAGCTTCATCACGATAGGCACGCTGACATGAACTTTCAATTCCTGCAAAATATCCAGATACCGGTTCTCGACATCAACACTGCTTTCCTCCGCATTGGCCGCCAAATGATAGATATTCAATTCTAAGGCATCGGCACCGGCCTGTTGCAATTGTTTGCCATACTCAACCCAGCCACTTAAGGACGTGCCGTTCAAGCTGGCAATAACCGGTATCTCCAACGCCGCTTTGAGTTTTTCCAGCTGTTCAAGATACTGCTCCTGATAGGTATGAACATGTGCCGGCATTGGATAAAATGAGTCCGCTTCACCATGCCCTAGGGCTTGCTGATACAAAAACCGGTCTATTTGACGTTCTTCGGCTTCGATTTTTTCTTCAAACAGCG
The DNA here is from genome assembly GCA_947506155.1 of Methylococcaceae bacterium. GTDB lineage: Bacteria > Pseudomonadota > Gammaproteobacteria > Methylococcales > Methylomonadaceae > Methylobacter_A. Next base: position 14,914 of record CANNNV010000058.1, on the reverse strand, counting down.
AATACATAACCACTGCTGAGGCGCCTGCATCTTCAAGTTTTCGTGCACTGTTCACGTCCTTAGTCAACGGCGACGCAGACGGAACCAGAGGGTTAGCCAGTTTCAAGCCGAGATAATCAGTCGTTAAATCAATCATGGTGAGTCTCCTTTGCGCTGTCAGTTTTAACTTGGGCTTTCATGGCCGAAACAGAGGTGGTTTCGTTCCATTCCAATTCGGACAGTTGTTTATAGTAACGATAGCGATTTTTAACATCCTGCTGCGCCTGCTCTAGAAAACCCTCAGCCGCTTCGGGATTAGTTTGCCATAACATACTGAAACGGGTTTCGGTTTTGACAAAATCGCGATACGGGATGGACGGTTCCGCTGAATCGAGTTTCATCGGATTTTTACCTGCTTTCGCCTTACGCGGATCAAAGCGAAACAAAGGCCAATGTCCGCTTTTAACGGCCAGATTTTGCTGTCTGTGATTATTAGACAAATCCACGCCGTGCGCAATGCAAGGCGCATAAGCAATGATGATCGACGGACCATCATGCGCTTCGGCTTCCAGAAATGCATTCAAAGTTTGGATATCTTTACCGGCATAGGCAACATGGGCGACATACACATTGCTGTAATCCATGGCCAGCAAAGCCAAATCCTTTTTCGCCGTCGCCTTGCCGCCGGCAGAGAATTTCGCGACAGCGCCTAAGGGGGTAGATTTTGACGTTTGACCGCCGGTATTGGAATAGACTTCGGTGTCCAGAACCAGAATATTGACATTACGGCCACTAGCCAACACATGATCGACGCCGCCAAAACCGATGTCATAAGCCCAGCCATCGCCGCCGATAATCCAGACACTTTTCTTGCACAAGCTGTCCGCCAACTGCAGCAAGGTTTTTACTGATTGATTATTCTGATCGGTTAAGGCTTGCAAACACTGTTTAAGTTCAGCAACCCGTTCGCGCTGCTCGTAAATTCCCACTTCATCGGATTGATCAGCGTTCACTATCGCGTTGACCAGCTCTTCACCCAACGGCTCGCGCAGCGTAAGCACCAGTTCTTGGGCATATTCGTTTTGTTTGTCCAGCGCGATACGCATCCCTAAACCGAATTCTGCATTGTCTTCAAACAATGAATTGCTCCAGGCCGGCCCTCGGCCTTCGGCAGTTTTGGTCCACGGCGTAGTCGGCAGATTACCACCATAAATCGACGAACAGCCAGTGGCATTGGCAATCACCATCCGATCGCCAAACAGCTGCGAGGCCAGTTTGATATAAGGTGTTTCACCACAGCCTACGCAAGCGCCGGAAAATTCGAATAACGGCTGCATCACCATCGCGCCTTTAATGGTGTTGATTTTCAACAGCCGCCGGTCATATTCGGGTAGTGATAAAAAGAAAGCCCAGTTATCCCGTTCCGCTTCCCGTAATGGCGGCTGTGGCTGCATATTCAGAGCTTTGCGGCTGGCATTGGATTTATCCCGAATCGGGCAAATATCCACGCACAGATTACAGCCAGTACAATCTTCCGGCGCCACCTGATAGCTCATGGCCAGACCTGCCGGAAAATCCTTGCCCAGCATGGGCGCATGTTTGAAGGTTTCCGGCGTGTTAGCCAGAAGTTCTGTCGCATAAATCTTGCTGCGGATCGCAGTATGCGGACACACCATTGCGCATTTTCCGCACTGGGTACACAAATCGGTTTCCCAGACCGGAATTTCCAGAGCCAGATTGCGTTTTTCAAAAGCGGCAGTGCCGGTCGGAAACGTGCCGTCGACCGGCATCGCGCTGACCGGCAACAGATCGCCGTGACCGGCAATAATGACGCCGGTTACTCGTTTAACAAAGTCCGGTGCCGTATCGGAAATGACCGGCAGAATATCGAAAAGACTGCTGGCCTGACTGGGCAGGGTCACCGCATGTAAACTGGCCAGTGTTTCATCAATGGCTTTGAAATTCAGCTCGACGATACGCTGACCTTTTTTGCCATAGGTTTTTTCGACCGCGTGCTTAATATCGGCAATCGCCTGGCTCTCGGGCAGCACTCCAGATATCGCAAAAAAACAGGTCTGCATGATGGTGTTGATGCGCTTGCCCATGCCGCTTTTTTCTGCGACCGCATAACCATCAATTACATAGAAGCGGATGTTCTTGTCTATCATCTGTTGCTGCATTTTCAACGGCAGCGACGCCCAAACCTGATCGGGCGCTTCCGGGGTATTCAGCAAAAACACCGAGTTTTCCGCCGCATTATCCAGCATGTCATAGCGTTCCAGAAATATCGTCTGATGACAGCCGATAAAATTGGCGTCGTTTTCGGCAATCAGATACGTCGAGCGTATTGGTTTGGGGCCAAAGCGCAAATGCGAAACGGTAATCGCGCCGGATTTTTTCGAGTCATAAACAAAATAACCCTGGGCATATAACTCGGTGGCCTCGCCTATAATTTTAATGGTATTTTTATTGGCGCTCACCGTGCCATCGCTGCCCAGGCCGTAAAACATGGCCTGAAACGTGTCGGCTAGCGCATCGGTGCGATAGCTGGCATCCCAGTTCAGACTGGTATGGGTCACGTCGTCGTGTATGCCGATGGTGAAATTGTTTTTTGGCTGCTCCTGTTTCAGTTCATCAAAAATCGCCTTGATCATGCCGGGCGTAAATTCCTTGGAAGACAGCCCGTAACGGCCACCAACCACTTTCGGTAATACCGAAAAGCTGGAATTACCGCTGATATAAGCCTGGGCCAGCGCGGTCAGCACATCTTTGTACAAGGGTTCGCCATCCGAACCTGGCTCTTTGGTGCGATCCAGCACGGCTATTTTTTGGCAGCTAGCCGGCAAGGCCGCTAACAGGCTAGCAGCATCGAAAGGCCGGTACAAGCGCACTTTAAGCAAGCCCACCGCTTCACCCTGGCGATTTAGATAATCCAATGTTTCTGCAACCGCCTCTGCACCTGAACCCATTAGCACGATAACGCGCTCCGCCTGGGCAGATCCCGAGTATTCAAACAGGCGATATGAGCGGCCAGTCAGCGTAAAAAATTTATTCATCGCGTTTTGCACCATCCCCGGCATCGCCAGGTAATAGCTGTTGACCGATTCCCGCGCCTGAAAATAGACATCGGGATTCTGCGCCGTACCACGCAACACTGGCTTGTCCGGCGTCAAGGCTCGGCTTCGGTGCGCGGCAACCCAGTCTTCGTTGATCATCGCACGCAAAATGTCATCATCCAGCGTACTGATTTTAGCCACTTCATGCGACGTTCTAAAGCCGTCGAAAAAGTGCATCAGCGGAATCCGGCTTTCCAGCGCGACAGCATGGGCAATCAAGGCAAAATCCATAACTTCCTGGGGCGAGTTGGAACAGAGCATGCCAAAACCCGTCATCCGCGCCGACATGACATCACTATGGTCGCCGAAAATCGACAAGCCCTGACAGGCCAGCGAACGGGCGGCAATATGAAAAACGGTCGGTGTCAGTTCGCCGGCAATTTTGTACATATTAGGCAGCATTAACAGCAAACCCTGGGACGCGGTAAATGTCGTCGCCATAGAGCCGGCCTGCAAGGCGCCATGAATCGCGCCAGCAGCACCGGCCTCACTTTGCATTTCAGTAACCTGCGGCACGGTTCCCCATAAGTTGACCTGCCCTCGCGACGACCATTCATCAGCCCATTCGCCCATATTCGACGATGGGGTAATTGGATAAATTGCGATAACTTCGTTAAGTTTATGCGCTACCGTAGCGGCAGCCTGATTTCCATCGATAGTAAGTGTTTGCTGATTTTGCATGTGCCTGCCTCGTTATAAAAAAAAAAGTGGAATTAACTTAAGTTTTAAAGATTCAGAAATTATGTTTTATGGCGCAATATCAAATATGAATTTATCCATGTGTAGCGTAAAACCCCGTCGTTCAGTGCGGGGATGTAAGCGGCTCAATTCTACTTACTTGCTTCATAATACACGGCTTGTTAAAATTATTCGCAGTTGCTACTAGAGGACGCTTTAGGCTCGCTCTAAGACGGCAATTTAGTTTTTAAAATAAAGACTTCAAAATCACTTTCAGCAAAAACCAAGCGATAGGTGGAAGTCTGACTACTCGATTAAATATAGTAAAATAACCGTCGGATAGACGGGGCTAGTCTGTGAAGTGAACGGTGCAGTAATGCCGTCAGCAGCAGAAACCAGTGAGCAGTAGCGATACCTACTCACTCTTAGGAAACTAGGAATCCCCTTCCTTTAGGTGGGGGAGGATGTCAATAGTCAAACCAAGCCCGTATCATGTGGACAAATGATTTTTTTAAATTTTTATTCACCACGAAGAACACAAGATTTTATTTTCGCGCTCTTCGTGATGATAACTTTTTCTTTATTACCGTAGTTAAAATGAATGCTTTAGGAACAAGTAGTTGTAGGGACGGATAAATTCGTTTCTACAGGCCGCTAAGCAATAATTCTTGGTAATTTAGTCACGCTCTTGTTTATTATAAGTACAAAATTTAAGAGCTAGATGTCAAAACTGGTTTAAATCGGCGCCGTCAGTATGTCTAGGACAGCTTGAGCTTGTTTTGCAGTTTCAAGGCCCAGACTGGTTAAATAACCACCGTCGTCCTGAGAGATTAAGCCTTTTTCAAATAAGCGGTGGGTGGCTGCACAAATTTCTGCAGGCGCAGTTTTATGTACTTTGATGCCTTCCTGAGTGGTAGCTAGATTGTAACGTACCAGAATATTTAGTTCTTCTACAATAGGTTGGGTATAGGGCATAGTAAATCCTCATGATGTATTAATTAATACAATAGCATAAAGCTATTTATAACCAAGGAGTATCTTTTTTTACGTAGTCTTCTTTGTTGCGACGATCACACCATCACGACTCGGATTGATAAAAGTGTAAAAATTAAGATTGTCCTACCCAGCTTTAGCTGTTAAATAAATTACCGTTCAAACATTATTTAACCTTCAATACCAATTTACTCAGCGCTGGAAGAATAATAAACGTACAGACCATGATCCAAAATATGCCTATGGTAATAATCAAACCCATACTGGCGATGCCTTCATGCGGCGAGAACGCTAAGCCGGCAAAACTGGATGCTGTGGTTAACGCACCATAGAACATGGCTCGGGCAGTGCTGGATTGATAAATATTTTGTTCTTCGGATAAGGAATGGTGCAGTTTTTCCACCATATGAATACCGTTGTCTACGCCCAGTCCCAATAACAGCGGCAGGGCGATGATGTTAGCAAAATTAATCGGCGTGTTGGTGATCACTGTACTCGCCATGGTAAATAGCCCGGCCAGGATCAGCGGGGTCATGACCAAGGCGGTGTCAATAATGTTGCGCCGGATGGCAAACAATAACAGCGCAATAGTAATCAGCGCGATCACAATAGCTTGCTGGAACGCGCCGATGACTTCTTTCATCGATTCCCAGTAAGTGATCGGCAAGTCGGTGGTTTCAGGCGCGATGGATTGTACTTCGGTAATGAATTCTTCCAAGCTGGCTAAATTGTTCAGGTCTTTTTTAGGGAAGATCTGGATGCGGTAGGCTCCGCTTTTACTGAGCCATTTATCCCTGATATCGACAGGCAGATCGGCTAAGGTAACGGCTCTGGCCTTAAAGCTGTCGGAGAGTTGATTCATCACGTCAGGCAAGGTGCCTAATAAAGTGGTCTGAATTTTTTCGATAAACAGCCGCCGATTGGGTTGTTGCCGTGTTTCCAGTTCGATCAAAATATCCTGCAATTCCTGTTTAAAATGGGTTAATGCGGCCTGTTCACGGACGTCTGTCTTTTCGGGAAGTACCTTATCGATGGTTTTTATCAGATGATTGATGGCGGGAACTGGATCGGTATCGGTTTTTAACGCAGGGAAATTTTGTGTTTGTGTACCCAGCATCAAGGCCATATCTTCAATCAAGGCCAGTTTATCGTCCTGGGCTGTGGGTTGAAAATCAAACAAACTGACGGTTTTATCAACCGAAGCCAGGGCCGAAAGCTTTTGTTGCATAGCTTTGGCGCTCAGCTCATCCTTGGCCAGAACGGTCAGGGTCATCGGCGTGGTTTCCTTGTCTTTCATCAGATTTTTGAACGCAATAACTGACTCGGTATTCGGGTCGCGTAAATTAATCGGATTAAAATCAGTCTTTACATTAAAAGTCAGGATAATAGAAATTACCGCGATAATCAGGGTTGCGAGCGCAACCGGTTTGGCATAATGGAGCGGGAAGGATGCCAATTTTTCTGACAGTTTTTCCAGGCCATTTTTGGTTTGTTTTTGTTCGAACTTTGCCGGTGCCGGGATGATTTTTAACAGCGCTGGCAAGGCAATCAAGGTGATTAGTAAACAGATAAACAGACTGGTGCCTGCCAGCAAACCGAGTTCGGATACACCCTTGTAATCGGTCGGTATAAAGGCATAAAGCCCAATCGAGGTCGTGCCGGCGCAGAGCAACAGCGAAGGGGCAGTACTCATCAAGGTGCTGCGCAGCGCCAAGTCTTGATGAATATGGTGGGTGAGATTATCCCGATAGCGTAAACAAAAATGGATTGCATATTCAACGCCCAAACCGATATTGGACACCGCAAAAGCCACGGAAATCAGGTTTAATTCCTTTACCGCAAAGGCCGCGAACGCACCGCAAAACAGCATACCCAAGGCCAGCGTGATCAGCGTCGCTATTGTCAGCAACAGCGAGCGATAAGCTATCAATAAGATAAGCAACACGACCACGAGCGAAAAAATACAGGCGGTAAAGGTGCCAGTACTCATGCCTGACAATTCATCGTCTTCAAGACCGACTTCACCCGTGATCCACACTTTTACCGCCGGCAGATTAGGGTCCTGAATCTGCGCAACAGCTGTTCGAACTAATTCTATCGCCGTTTCGGCAGGACGGATTTGCGAATAATCAAATTTGGGCTGGACGATAATAAAGCCGTTTCTGGATGGTATTTTTTTATCGTTAATCAAAGATTGCCAAGATAACAATACGTTTTCGCCATTGAGCGATTTATGCAGGGCGCTGGCAACCTTGTCTATCAGTGAGCTCAGGTCTATAGGTACAACCTGGGGTTTATCGGTGGAGCTTAGCGCATCTTCAAAGATTGAAAAAAAGCCGGTCAGATTCGGTTCCTGGGCAATTCTGCCGATAAACGGCTGGGCTTGCGACAGATTGGTGGATAAGGTCTGTAACTCGTTGGTATCCAGATAAAGCAGGCCGTTCTGATGAAAAAACTCGTCGTCATTGGGAATATAGGCTGAGCTGAAATGTTCCTTGTTAGCGCTCAACAGCCGCAATAGGCGTTTAGTGGCTGATTGAGTCAGTTCCGGTGTGTCGGATTCCACCACCAGTAACAAAGTATGCAAATCCTGAGAAAAAGATTGCTCATACGTGCGGCGGTTTTGTTGAAAAGGCGCGTCGGGTGCAATCAGTTCAGTCGTGTCGGTATTAATGCTTAAATGACCGGCGGTGTATTGCAAAGCTAACACACCGAGCAGAATTACCATGAACAACACCGCAAGCGGATGGCTTAGCGTCCAGTCTCCCCAACGGGAAAAAAAAGTGTGACTGCGGGTTTTAAACGACATAAGTTAGGCTTCTGGGTGTTAATGAATGGTGAGAGTATTTAACGCGTTTAACGCATCACTTTTGGATTCGACAAGTTCTGTGCCTTGCAGTTCGATAAATAGTGCGGGGATTTTTGCGATATTCGCAGCGGCCATACCATCTTGTTGACCCAGACAGAGCAGCGCCGTAGACCAGGCATCTGCGGCGGTCGGGTCACTGATAAAAACACTGACCGAAACCAGATTATGGCCAACCGGTCTGCCGTTTCGTGCATCGAGAATATGGCTGTAACGCACCCCGTGATCATCAAAATAATGCCGGTAAGTTCCGGAAGTCATCACCGCCATTGGCGAGTCTTTGGGTAAGGTAATGACTTTTTGCATGACTCGCTCTTCCGGTAAAGGTCTTTCCAGTGCGATACGCCAGGGTTGCAAACCTGGTTTGGTACCATTAGTTTTCAACTCGCCGCCTATCTCGACCAGATAATGACTAATATGTTTTTGCTCCAGAACCTGACTAATCCGTTCCACACTATAGCCCTGGGCGATAGAGGATAAATCGACTTTAAGATCAGCCTGTTTTTTACGCAAATGCGTTTCATCGACGACTTCGAGTTTTTCCATGCCGATTTGTTTTAGCGTGGTCGCAATGGTTTTATCGTCCGGAATGGTCAGCGTCTCGCCGCGAAAGCCCCATAAATCGAACAAGGGTTTAATAGTCAAATCATAGCAACCAGAACTGGCCTGATGCACGATTTGTGCGCTTTTAACTAGGGCTACGATTTCGCTGCCGACGTCCTGGCTGTCAGTATTTTTCAAACTATTGAAGGTTTCTATGGTTGAGTCAGAGCGATAATTGGACAGCAGTTTATCGATAATGCTGAATTCGTTTTCGATGCCGACTTTAATATCCTGGGTATCTACAGCTGATTCTGACCAATAACTGATATGGTAAGTCGTACCCTGAGCGGGGCCTTCAAGTTTTTGAATCGACGGTTCTGAGCAGCCTGACAGCAGGGCTAAAAATAGGCCGAGTAACGGCCAGTAATTGCGTGGCATAAAAGGATGTGTTTTTAAATGGGTTGGATTAGTCATCCCTGTCTGCCGTTTCGAATAATTTTTTACAAAGTATGCAAAGTATCTTAACAAACCCTAGTTTAAAAAGAACAATGCCATAACGGCTCGTATTTAACCGCGCCGGTTATTATAAGCCGAAAGACGACTAGGCTTTTTAAAAAAACATCAGAACTCAAGTAATATCCTTACATAGGGATTTACAAAGTTGTGAAAAATAGAAAAAATTCCATTAGAATTGTAACTGGTAAAGACGAGACGCAGTAGAACAATAAAATGCCACGTCTTAAAATGTAGGTTATTTAACTCGGGGGTTTCCTTTGCAACTTTCAAACGGATTTTTCATTCAATTTATTCGCTTAGCTGGACCTTTCTGGAATTCAGAAAATAAGTCCACTATTCGCAATCTGGCGCTCGCCTTATTTATGCTGACCGTGATGCAAATTGGTATTGCCGTCATCATTACGGAATGGAGTGCCGATCTTTTTAACGCACTGGAGCAACGCTCCATGAACGGGTTATTTATGCAGATCGGCATGATAGTGCTGATTTTTATCAGCAATATAGCCGTCACCACTGCTCATTTTAAGATTAAGCGACGCTTGCAACTCGATTGGCGCAGCTGGTTAACTCAGCATCTGATCGGTTTATGGATGACCGATGGCCGCCATTATCTGGTCACTCATATTCAAGGTACGCACGATAATCCTGATGGACGTATCGCTGAAGACATTCGCATTTCGACGGAATCGGCTATCGAACTTTGTCATTCCTTGATTTATAGTTCACTAGTGATTATCAGTTTTTCTAAAATTCTCTGGACACTTTCCGGTACCGTAATTGTCAATCTATGGTTCGTAGAGATTCCGATTTATGGGCACTTGGTTTGGCTAGCTTTACTCTATTCGGCTTGCGCGTCCTCATTGGGTTGGTGGCTGGGACGTCCTTACACCCTGGCGACGGATGCGAGACAAACGGTAGAAGCCAATTTCAGATTTGGTCTAGTCAGCGCACGAGAAAACTCGTTAGCAATTGCGCTGGTTCATGGTGAAGCCAATGAACAGCGGCGTTTCATTGGGCTATTTGAAGATATTGTGCTGGCCTGGCAGCGACAAACCCATACTTGGTCGCATTTATTTATGCTTACGTCCGGTTATTCGGTGTTGTCGATGGCATTCCCCATTTTAGTATCCGCACCCCGTTATATTTTGGGAAGTATCTCACTTGGTGCATTGATGCAGTCAGCGCAGGCTTTTCAACAAACAGCTGGCGCATTGTCCTGGCCAGTTGATAATATGGCCAAAGTTGGAGAATGGCGAGCTTCGGTTGAGCGAGTATTAGGTTTGGTTAATGGACTGGACAAGCTGGAGCAAGAAATTGCCCGTAACGACCCTCATCGTGTTCATCTGAAAAAAACAGAGCAGCATGTTTTGCGTTTTAACAACCTGTGCATTATTAGGCTTGATGGCATGGTATGTGTGCAGAGTATTACCACCGAAATCAGGCCGGGAGAACGCGTACTGATTACTGGAAATGCCTTCACCGGATCCAAACTGTTCAAAGCAATAGTTGGTCTCTGGCCGTGGGGAGAAGGAACGATTGAGCTGCCCAATGATCCTGTATTTTTTATGCCGCCACGACCTTATCTACCAGCTGGAACTTTGCGGCAAGCAATCTGTTATCCATCAACTCAGATTGCTTATACCGAGTCTGAACTAGAAGAAGCTTTTAAGATGGTAGAATTAGATAATTTATTACTGCAACTTGATCATGTAGATAATTGGGCCAGTGCATTATCACGCGAAGAACAGCAGCGTCTGGGCGTGGTTCGTGTGTTATTGCAGCAACCTAAATGGATCTTGCTACAAGAAGCGATGGATTCGCTGGATTCTTCGCACGAACTAAAAATGCTGCAATTGATAACGCAACAACTGCCTGATGCCGCAATAATGACCATTACCAATGAGCCTATGGCAGAAGCATTTCATCAGCGACGAATTGTAGTCTAACTACCACCCTTAATCTTTAACCAGGAATAATAATGAAGCCTAACTTTGATCATAAATATGGCAAAAAAATACGCGGCGTTAACCTGGGTGGTTGGCTGGTACTGGAAAAATGGATGACACCCAGTGTGTTTGAAGGACTGGAAGCGGTAGACGAAACCAGCTATTGCGTTGAACTAGGCGTTAAGGCCGAGCAGGCACTTAAAAAACACTGGAATACCTTCATTACTCGCGAAGATTTTGTCTGGCTGGCTGAGGTCGGGATTAATGCGGTTCGAATACCGATAGGGCACTGGATTTTTGGCCCCGATTATCCTTATCACGAAAGCTATGGAAGCGTTATTCATCCCTTTGTGCAAGATGGCATAGCAGTGCTTGATAAAGCCTTTGACTGGGCCGAAGAGCTGGGTTTGCTTGTGGTACTGGATTTACATGCCGCGCCCGGTTGCCAAAATGGCTTTGATAACGGCGGCATCAAGGATGTTTTTGAGTGGCACACCAAGACCAAATATATCGAACATTCGCTAGATGTACTGGAACGGCTGGCCGAGCGCTATTACAGTCGCCCGGCCTTACATGCGATTGAAGTATTGAATGAACCGCACTGGGATATAGACACCGAATTGCTAAAAAAATATAACACTGACGGCTATCACCGTATCCGTAAATATTGTCGCCCCGAAGATGTTGCCGTGATTTATCACGACGGTTTCCGATCATTTCGTGAATACACAGGATTCTTGCCTGAACCAGAGTTTAGCAACGTGGTGCTTGACATTCATCGCTACCAGTGCTTTGTTCGTGAAGACATCGACACCGATATTTACGGGCATATGCAAAAGGCAGCCATCGAGTGGAAAAATGAAGCCGATGAAATTATCAACGATTTTGGTTGGGCCTATGTCGGAGAATGGAGCTTAGGTCTGGATTTAAAAGTGGTATCGCTGTGGGCAAAAGGACCATTCAACCATGCCTTGCAGCAGATGGATGATTTTCAACTGGATATTGCCTATCGGGGTTACGCCGCAGCGCAACTGGTTACTTTTGAAAAATATCTCGGCTGGTTTTTTTGGAGCTACAAGACAGAAACAACTCCCGCCTGGAGTTTTCGTGACTGCGTGCAACGTGGCTGGTTTCCGGATAAATTTGGTTAGCTGACTTTGTTTCGCTTTGCTCGACGCGCTACATTTTTTATTGCCGCGCTCAACGCGCACGTCTACACTTTTATTGTGATCAAAAAAATGATCCGAGTCCTTAATCTGTCCTCTAAAATGCTCCTTAAATTATTATTTCTCATTTATTTTTTTGGCGAAAATATTGTCTATGCCGATGCTAGGCAGATGATCAATATCGCTTATTTAACACAAGAACAAAAAATTCTCCCGACCCTGTCCAATCTGGATGCTTTTATCAAAGATCCCGGCATTCCTGGCGCTGAACTGGCAATCATTGACAATAATACGACCGGACAGTTTACTAAGCAGCAGTTTGTGCTGAAAAAATTCATTGTGCCGCTCGATGGCAATGTTGTTGATAGCTTTAATAAGCTGATAGCGGGGCAATATGCTTATGTGATGGTTAATTTGCCGGCCAAACTGGTTAATGAAATTGCCGATTTACCTGCCGCTAAGCAAATGTTGTTGTTTGATGTGGGAACTATCGACGATGAGTTGCGCAACGCGCAATGCAGGAGCAATGTATTGCATCTTTTGCCCGACCGGGCGATGCGCGCCGACGCGCTGGCCCAATACATGATGAAAAAACGCTGGACTAAGTGGTTTTTGGTCATTGGCGCAACAGAAGAAGATCGTTTGTATGCCGAGGCGATTAAACGTGCCGCCAAGCGTTTTGGCATGAAAATAGTTCAGGAAAAAACCTGGGAGCACACCTACGATGCAAGGCGTACCGAGCAATCTGATGTGGCGGTATTTACCCAGGTGGATGATTATGATGTGCTGGTGGTTGCCGATCAGCAAGGCCAATTTGGTGAATATCTCGAATACCGGACCTGGAATGCCAGGCCGGTGATCGGTACTCAGGGCTTAATTGCAACAGCATGGCATAAAACTCATGAGCAATGGGGGGCCGAACAGATTCAACATCGCTTTAAAGAACAAACCGGGCGCTGGATGGAAGAGCCCGATTACGCAGCTTATCTGGCGATCAGAGCGGTCGGCGAGGCGGCTACCCGCACTCAATCAAACGATATAAGTCGGCTTAAGGCTTATATTTTGAGTCCTGCGTTTGCGTTACAAGGTTATAAGGGCAATCCATTGTCGTTCCGAGCGTGGAACGGCCAGTTGCGCCAACCCATTTTACTGGCAGCGCCCAGATCATCAGTTGCCGTGGCGCCTGTCGAGGGTTTTTTGCATCCTAAAACGGAACTTGATACTCTGGGCTACGATCAACCCGAATCAAGCTGTTTATGGAACAAATAATGAAGAAAAATATACTAGGATTGTTTTTAACATTGGTACTTAGTGGAACAATACAAGCTGAAACCGTGTTTGTCACACTGGAAAAAGATAATGCACTGGCCGTCGTCGATCCGCTTGCGGGCAAGTTAATCAAGTCCGTAGGCGTTGGCCTGCGACCCCGGGGACTGGCAATCAGTCCCGATAGCAAGTTTTTGTATGTGGCAACCAGTGATGAGAATACCATTAAAATCATTGATACCGAATCCTTCAAAGAAGTCGGCAGATTGCCATCGGGCAAAGATCCTGAGACGTTTGCATTAAATCCTGCGGGCGACAGACTTTATGTGTCCAATGAAGATGATAGCCTGGTCACCGTAATCGACATCGCTCATAAAAAAATCGTCACTCAAATCAAGGTTGGCGTGGAACCTGAAGGCATCACCGTCAGTCGTGATAATCTCTGGGCAGTTAGCGCGTCTGAAACGACCAATATGGTGCATTGGATAGATACTAAGACCAATGCCATTGTAGAAAATACCCTGGTTGATCCTCGTCCCAGGGCGCTAAGCTTTACTGCCGACAGTCGGCAGCTCTGGGTCACCTCGGAAATGGCAGGAACATTAATGATCCTGGATGTCAAAACCAAACAGCTGATTAAAACCATTAACTTTGAAGTGCAAGGTGTGACTCACGATAAGATTCAGCCGGTAGGCGTAGTGATTGATAAGGATGGCAAGCGGGGCTATGTAGCCCTGGGTCCGACCAACCGTGTAGCCGTGATCAATGCCCAGACTTTTGCGGTAGAAAAATATTTACTGGTCGGACAACGGGTTTGGAATCTGGCATTTTCGCCAGACCAGCGCCGACTGTACACCACCAATGGCACTAGTAATGACATCTCGATCATTGATCTTGATACTCAAACCGTAACCAAATCAGTCGGGGTCGGTACTTACCCTTGGGGAGTTGCAGTAAAGCCATGAATTCATCCACAGCATTATCGGTAGCCGACTTGAGTTTTTCCTACGGTGGAAAAAAAGCCTTGAATCAGGTTAATTTTAAGATTCAGCCAGGAGAATGTACGATTTTATTGGGGCCTAACGGGGCAGGGAAAAGCACCTTATTTTCGCTGATTACTAGGCTGTATGACGCCCGAGACGGGCGGATCGAGTTATGCGGCTTTGATATTAAAAAACAAACGCGCTCGGCCTTGGAAAGACTGGGCGTGGTGTTTCAACAATCGACGCTGGACATGGATTTGACCGTACTACAAAATTTACGCTATCACACCGCCTTGCATGGCATGGGGCGAAAACTGGCGGAGCAACGAATACAAAAGGAACTGGAACGCCTGGCTATGTTTGATCGGCGCTTTGAGAAAATACGCCAGCTCAATGGCGGGCACCGGCGGCGAGTGGAGATTGCTAGGGCTTTGTTACATAAACCGGCGGTGTTATTGCTGGATGAGCCAACTGTCGGACTGGATGTACCTAGCCGATTGGCTATTGTCGATTATGTGCATCGCTTGGCTGTCGAGGAAAATCTGGCGGTTTTATGGGCCAGTCATTTGATTGATGAAATTTATCCTGACGATCATTTGATTGTGTTGCATCAAGGCTTGGTTAAAGCGAATGGGACAGTCGATGACGTGCTGAAAAAAACCGCCCAGTCTACGGTTAAAGACGCTTTTTATCTTTTGACCCAAGGGGAAAGAAAGTCAATCACCCCGCCCTGAAGGACGGAGCTTGTAAAAGCTAGGTTGACCAGACTAAGCGCTAACACAGTGCTACGATTACAATGGGTCGTTAAGACTTACCAGCGAATGCTTCCTTAGTTCGCTGCTCTAAAAGGATCGGATCACGC
>CANNNV010000057.1 GCA_947506155.1 Methylococcaceae bacterium | reverse complement strand
GTTTTGGTGCCTCTCACCGCCTCTAAAGCAATCTTGGCTTTTTGGGCACCTGTAAAAATCTTCCGTTTGCTTTCGCTCATTTCTTGCTTCTCATTTTTCGACAGTGCATATCTTAAACCATTGTCCGGATTTCAGGGCCCACTATAGTGCTTGGGATTTCAAAAATATACTACCTTGTCATATCCTTGTCATATTTTATTTACATAATGGCCTCACTTTAATTATTTTGAGAGTTGATCATGATCCTATCTTTTAAAACTAAATCGCTAATAACCGCGATGGGTTTTGGTATCGCTGCATTAAGCTCCGGCGTTGCAAATGCGGTGCAAACAGTTGATGCTGGTGTTCCTGAGTATCAAAAAGCCAGCGGTATTTCTGGTAATTTGTCTAGTGTCGGTTCTGATACGCTGGCTAATCTGATGACCTTATGGGCTGAAGAATTCAACCGTGCCTATCCTAACGTAAATATTCAAATTCAGGCGGCAGGATCTTCTACCGCGCCGCCTGCGCTGACTGAAGGCACTTCAAACCTAGGACCTATGAGTCGGGAAATGAAGGATGATGAACTTCAAGCCTTCGAAGATAAATATGGCTACAAGCCTACAGCTATCCCCGTTGCTATTGATGCGCTGGCAGTTCTTGTCAATAAGGATAACCCAGTCAAGGGCTTGACTATGGAACAAGTTGATGGGATTTTCTCGTCTACCAACAAATGTGGCGGCGAAAAAAGCATAGAAAACTGGGGCGATGCCGGTGTTACTGCTTGGTCCGCAAAAAGCATCCAGTTATACGGACGTAATTCGGTATCTGGTACTTACGGCTATTTTAAAGAACACGGATTATGCAAGGGTGACTTTAAAAATAACGTAAATGAACAACCTGGTTCAGCATCAGTGGTTCAATCAGTAACATCATCGGTCAATGGCATAGGTTATTCCGGCATGGGATACACTACTTCCGGTGTCAAGATGGTGGCTTTAGCAAAGAAAGGCAGCACTACATTTGTTGAGGCTACCCCTGAAAATGCAATTTCCGGTACTTATCCGTTGACGCGCTACTTGTATGTTTATGTCAATAAGAAGCCAAATCAGCCGATGGCACCGTTAGATCATGAATTTATCAAAATGGTCTTGTCCAAAACAGGTCAGCAAGTGGTTATAAAAGACGGCTATATTCCGTTACCTGCTAAAGTGGTTGATAAAGTAATCGCTAACCTTAAATAAAAAAGGATTTAAACTGCGCATGGATGCGTAAACAAGGATGTCTGGTTGATTGTGTTATTATCTTTCCCCCTCAGTAAGAAACGGCGCATCGGACAAAAAACGGCTGAGATTTACTTTGTGAATCTTGGCCTTTTTTTTCATCATTGTCATATTAATTTCTAGTAGTTCTAGCATGTCAGACATAAACCCACAGATAAAAAAAACCTCCTCGATAACCATCAGTTCCGGTGACTATCACCAACGCTGGCGCTTGATTAAGGACGCTTTGGCACGCTACGGCGTAGTAATAGGCGGACTAGGCGTGATCGCTGCCGTCGTAATGATTTTCTTTTATTTATTGTATGTAGTGTATCCGCTGTTTATGTCGGCAAACGCCGAGTCAGTCAGTGAATACAGCGTACCGGAACTCGCGCTAGGCAACACTTTGCTGCTGGAGTTAGAAGAGCAAAATCAAGTTGCTGCTCGATTTACCGATCAAGGTAAGGTGGTATTTTTTGAGCCGGCTACCGGCAAAATCGTGTTGACCCAGGCTGTTGCAATACCTGAAGGCACTCATATCAGCAGCTTTGCCCAAGGCAGCCCGATCAATGAAGGCGCCGTTATTTATGGCTTATCCGATGGCCGGGCTATCATCGTCAAGCATCAATATAAGGTAACGTTTCCAGACAATGTTCGAGTGATTACACCTTCACTTAAATATCCGTTGGGCGAGGCGCCTTTGGTGCTGGAGGAGTCTGGCGCAGCCTTGGAAAAAGTCGCAGTTAGAGTCGGTGATGATGGCACAACGATAGTGGTGAAAACTGCCGATAGCGCACAAAGTCCCGGTAAACTTCGCCTGATCAACTTTCAAAAAGAGCAATCGTTATTTGCCGATGAAGCTGCATTAACGCGTATTGATAGTGAACTGGAAATGCCGGTAGCAGGTATTGCCAACATTCTAATCGACAAGGATGAAGCCAATTTATACCTGCTTAGCAATGATGGGCAGCTGGGTTTTTTCGATATCAATAACAAGAGCAAGCCCAATTTAAGGCAGCAGCAAAATGTAGTTGATGCCGGACAAAAAGTCACTAGTATCGTTTTTTTAAATGGCGATATTTCATTGATGATAGGTGATTCCAGCGGACTGGTATCTCAGTGGAGCATGGTTAGAGATACGCTGAATCGTCCGGCGATGCAAAAAATCAGAGCCTTTAAAGTGTCTGAAAAAGCCGTTATCGCGCTCAATGCCGAGCAACGCCGCAAAGGTTTTATGACTACCGATGCTGACGGGGTTGTAGGTATTTATCATTCAACTGCTGAACGACAATTGATTCAGGAACGGGTCAGTTCTGCGTTGCCCATCGCGGCAGTTTTGTCACCGAGAGCTAACCGGCTGTTACTACAATCGGCTGACGGAAAAATGCACTTTTGGCAAGTTGACAATGAGCATCCGGAAGTTTCTTTCAAATCGCTATGGCAGGAAGTCAGTTATGAAAGTTACCCAAAACCTGCATACATCTGGCAATCTTCTGCGGCGAATAATGATTTTGAGCCTAAATACAGCTTAACACCATTGGTTTTCGGTACGCTGAAAGCGGCGTTTTATGCAATGCTGGTAGCAATGCCGCTGGCATTAATGGGAGCGATTTATACCGCTTACTTTATGGCACCGCAGATGCGCCAGTACGTGAAACCCTCGATTGAAATCATGGGTGCATTACCGACGGTTATTTTGGGCTTTCTGGCGGGTCTATGGCTCGCGCCGTTTATGGAAGAACATCTGGCCGGATTATTTGCCATGCTGATGATTGTTCCTGTCTTTGTGCTGCTATTTGCCTTTGCTTGGCAGTATATACCCAAGTCCATGCGTGAAAATATGGCTGAAGGCTGGGACGCAGCGATCCTGCTGCCGGTTATTTTACTCAGCGGCTGGTTTGCCTTTAGCATCAGCGTGCCGTTGGAAAGCCTGTTGTTTCACGGCAGCTTGCGCGACTGGTTTAGAACCGAGTTGGGCATAGGCTATGATCAGCGCAATGCGATGGTGGTCGGCGTGGCGATGGGCTTTGCAGTGATTCCAACCATTTTTTCGATCGCCGAAGATGCTATTTTCAGCGTTCCGAAACATCTGACCGTCGGTTCTTTGGCCCTGGGCGCTACACCTTGGCAAACGATGATCAGAGTGGTGTTGTTAACCGCAAGTCCGGGTATTTTTTCGGCAGTAATGATCGGTTTTGGCCGAGCGGTCGGGGAAACCATGATTGTGTTAATGGCTACCGGCAATACGCCGGTCATGGATTTGAGCGTTTTTCAGGGCTTGCGTACCCTGGCGGCGAATATCGCTGTGGAAATGCCGGAATCGGAAGTTGACAGTACGCATTACCGAGTGTTGTTTTTATCGGCGCTGGTGTTGTTTACGTTTACGTTTATTTTTAATACGCTGGCTGAAATTATCCGTCAGCGCTTACGTGAAAGATATAGCTCATTATGAAAAACCTGATGATTAAAACATGGTTTAAAAGCGGTACTCCGTGGGTCTGGCTTAATGCGGCGGCGGTCAGCGCCTGCCTTATTATGGTAGTCGGTGTGCTGGGTCTGATTGTGATCCGGGGTGTCGGTCACTTCTGGCCGTCCCCGGTAGTGCAGTTTAGCTATCAGGAAAAGGACGGACAAATTCAGACCTTGATTGGCGAGCATGTCGATACTAGCATTACGCCAGCTGCTATGGCTAAATCTACCGGCCATATCATGGCCGATAATGAAGAAACCCTGGTGCAATATTTGATTAAAAGCGGCAACCGGGATATTACCGGCACCGATTTTCGCTGGATCTTGAAGCGTAATATTCAACAGCAGCAAGTTCCTGACGATCTGATGGTGGTTGAGCGACGGGAATGGGGTAATTTTTACGGTCATTTGGTTGCAGTTAAGGAAAATGGCAAAATTGTCGCCCAAGGTGCTGATGCTTTTCCAGCAGCACAGACCCGGATAGCGCAGGCTTTAGCAGTTTTTAAGGACATAGCACATCTGGAAAAAAAGCAAGTGGGCGCGGTTAACTACAGCCTGGAACAGTTGAGACTGGAACAAAAGAAGTTACAGCTAGAAAATCGCTGGGATGCAGCTGCCGAGCAACGCGTAGCTGCTGAAAAAGCCGAACTGGAAGTTGCTTATAAAGCCTATCAAAGCCAGTTAAGCGGATTGTATCAACAAATAAGAAAAGACAGCCTAGTCGCCAAGACCGAAAATGGTACCGAGCTTGAAATCCCCTTGTCTAAAATAGTCAGGATTTTTCAGCCCAACACCATGAATCTGTTTAATAAATTAGGCCATTACGGCGGAAAACTGGTTGAATTTCTGGCTGATGATCCGCGTGAAGCTAATACCGAAGGCGGAATCTTCCCGGCTATTTTTGGTACGGTGATGATGGTAATCATGATGTCGATTATCGTGACTCCGTTTGGAGTAATTGCAGCAGTGTATTTGCGAGAATATGCAAAACAAGGCTTTTTGACCCGCTTGATCCGGATTGCGGTCAATAATCTGGCCGGTGTACCCTCGATTGTTTATGGGGTGTTTGGCCTGGGATTTTTTGTTTATATTCTGGGCGGAAATATCGATCAGCTGTTTTTCCCAGAAAGCGCACCTGCGCCGGTCTACGGTACGCCGGGTTTGCTGTGGGCTTCAATCACACTGGCGTTACTGACCTTGCCGGTGGTTATTGTCTCAACCGAAGAAGGCCTAGCACGTATTCCTAAATCGATGCGCGAAGGCAGTCTGGCGTTGGGTGCAACCAAACTGGAAACCTTGTGGTTAACGGTGTTGCCTATGGCCAGTCCGGCAATGATGACCGGCTTGATTCTGGCGGTGGCCCGTGCGGCTGGCGAAGTAGCGCCGTTAATGCTGGTAGGTGTAGTTAAACTCGCGCCCACCTTGCCGTTGGACGGTAATTACCCGTTTTTGCATTTGGACAGAAAGTTTATGCACTTAGGCTTTCATATTTATGATGTTGGTTTTCAAAGCCCCAATGTTGAGGCTGCGAGACCCTTGGTTTACGCAACAGCATTATTATTAGTTTTGGTCATTGTAGGGCTTAATTTGGCTGCAATCATCATCAGAAATAATTTGCGAGAAAAATACCGGGCACTGGAAGGATAAGAAAATGACAGCACAACAAGTACGCACACATAGCATTGATATGAGTTCTGTTTTACGCACGCAGAAAAAAAATGAAGAGCCGAATGAAGTTTGCATTAAAGTAGAAAATTTGAATCTTTTCTACGGAGAAAAACAGGCTTTGCATGGCGTGAATATGGAAATGCCCAAGAAAAAAGTGACCGCCTATATTGGTCCTAGTGGTTGTGGGAAATCTACCCTGCTGCGCTGTATTAACCGCATGAATGATCTGGTGGATAACGTCACCATCGAAGGGTCTATCCTATTAGATAATGAAAATATTTATGATAAATCCGTTAATGTAGCGGCTTTACGCCGACGCGTCGGCATGGTATTTCAAAAGCCTAATCCTTTCCCCAAATCCATTTTTGAAAATGTAGCCTACGGCCTTAGAATTCAGGGCGTAAACGACAAACGTATCCTGGAAGAAACGGTTGAACGTGCGTTACGCGGCGCAGCGCTGTGGGATGAAATGAAAGACCGCTTGAATGACAATGCACTGGGCATATCCGGCGGTCAGCAGCAGCGACTGGTGATTGCCAGGGCAATTGCCATAGAGCCTGAAGTATTGTTGCTGGATGAACCAGCATCAGCTCTGGATCCTATTTCAACCTTAAAAATTGAAGAGCTGATCAACGAGCTTAAAGAAAAATACACCATTGTCATCGTGACCCATAATATGCAGCAAGCTGCCCGGGTTTCCGACTATACGGCATTTATGTATATGGGCGAGTTAATCGAGATAGGCACAACCAGCGAGTTATTTACCAATCCTAGAAAAAAACAAACCGAAGATTACATCACCGGTCGCTACGGCTAACAGGAGAAAACCATGGACAACAGCAAAATAGGACATCACATTTCAGGCCCGTTTAATAAAGAACTGGAAGACGTGCGGAACAAGGTTTTAACCATGGGTGGCGTGGTTGAGCGGCAGATAGAGCTGGCGGTATTGGCTTTTTCTACCGGTGACGTGGAAATGGCCGAGTTGGTTATCAAACAGGATAGTCAAGTCGATACGCTGGAAGTTGCCATCGATCATGAATGTATGAAGGTTTTAGCGCTAAGACAACCAGCGGCTTTCGATTTAAGATTATTAGTCACAGTGATCAAAGTGGTTAATGAGCTGGAACGGGTCGGTGACATGGCCGAACGCATTGCCGAAATGGTCATACAGTTATCGGGCATTGACAGTGGCAAGCATGATCAATATTTTGAATTGGAACACATGGCTGAACTGGTTCAGGATATGCTGCATTCGTCTCTGGATGTATTTGCCCGGATGAATATTGAGGATGTCGCTACGATTACCGGTCTGGATGCCAATGTGGATCGCGAATACGGCAGTATTATCCGGCAGCTGATCACCCGCATGATGGAAGATCCGAGAAATATTACCCGGATGCTGGATGTATTGTGGATTGCCCGTTCGCTGGAACGGATAGGTGATCATGCCTGTAATATTTGTGAGCATCTGGTTTATATGGTCAAAGGCGAAGATGTACGGCATTTGAGCCAGGCGGAACTGGAACAAAAAATAAAGGGCTAAAGCTGCCTGTATCACCACGAAGATTTTAATAGCCCTTATTCCGTATGAAAAAAACCAAAATTGAAAAGCATAAATTATTACTTCGGCATCTAACTCTCGATGATTACGATAATATTGCCGTTTTAATGGAGAGTGTTTACGGTAATTTGGGGGGAGCCTGGAAGAAAGACCAGTACGATTCTCAGGTGACACGTTTTCCTGATGGGCAGATTGCGATTGAAGATAATGGCAAATTAGTCGCCGCTGCGTTGAGCATGATTGTTGATTATGAGCGTTTTGGTGATGTACATACCTATGCTCAAATTACCGGCGATGGTTATCTTACCCATCATGATCCAGAGGGTGACACCTTGTATGGTGTCGATATTTTTGTCCATCCAGGCTATCGCGGACTGCGCTTGGGTCGACGTTTATATGATGCGCGTAAAGACTTATGCCGGAATCTGAATCTACGGCGCTTTATTGCCGGTGGACGGATACCCGGTTACGCCGAATACGCCGACACCTTGACCCCAGTGCGTTATATCGAAGAAGTTAAAAATCGGGAAATTTTTGATCCGGTCCTGTCTTTTCAGCTGCTTAACGGCTTCCATGTGCGCAAAGTGCTAACCGGCTATCTTCCAGTCGATGCGGATTCCAAGGGTTATGCAACCTTGCTGGAATGGGTCAATCTCGATTATGTCGATAAATTGCCTTCGATTGGTGGCACCAAAAACATTATCCGTTTAGGCGTGGTGCAATGGCAAATGCGTACCTTGACCAGTGTCGAAGAGCTGCTCAAGCATGCCGAGTTTTTTATAGATGCAGTTTCTGGTTACCAGTCCGATTTTGTGCTGTTTCCCGAATATATGAGTGCGCCCTTGATGGGCTTGTTCAATGATAAAAATCCTCCCGATGCGATTCGTGCCTTAGCCAGCTTTACCAGCGAAATCAGGAATGGTTTGTTGGAGATGGCGATGTCGTACAACATCAATATTATTGCCGGATCGATGCCGGAGTACAGTTCTCACGAGCTTTATAATGTGTCCTGGCTGCTCAGGCGTGATGGTACGTTTGAAGCTCAATACAAGATTCATGTCACCATTGATGAAGTCAGTTGTTGGGGCGTACAAGGCGGCGATGCGTTAAAAGTATTCGATACCGATTGTGGCAAGATTGCGATTTTGATTTGTTACGATTCTGAATTCCCCGAACTAGCTCGTCTAGCGACCTTGCATGGTGCACAAATCATATTTGTGCCGTTCTGGACCGACACCAAAAATGCCTACCAGCGCGTGCGTTATTGCTCTCAAGCCAGAGCGATTGAAAATGAATGTTTTGTCGCGATTACCGGCAGCGTTGGTAATTTACCCTATGCCGAAAATATGGACATCCAGTATGCCCAGGCGGCAATTTTCAGCCCCAGCGACTTTTCCTTTCCGCATGATGCGATCCTGGCCGAAGCCACGCCCAACACCGAAATGACCTTGATTACCGACGTTAATCTGGACTTGTTAAAGCAGGTGCGAACCGGTGGTGCCGTCCGAAATCTTGCCAATCGGCGTACCGATTTGTATCGTTTGGAATGGCTGTAGCCCGTTAATCATAGAAGCATTGTCAGCTGTGCGGTTGACTGGCATAATCTGCAGCACTTTTGCTACTCATCTTGAGAGCATGCTGTAAAAAATACTTACCAAGGAAATTTAATGATCACTACCGACATTTTGCAACAGCTCGCCAAAACTCACGGAACACCGTTGTTCGTGATAGATCATGAGGAGCTGCTCTGCAATTATGAAATGTTCAAAAAAAACCTGCCCCGTGTTCAGGCCTATTATGCCGTCAAAGCCAATCCAGATCC
Organism: Methylococcaceae bacterium; assembly: GCA_947506155.1. Classification (GTDB taxonomy): domain Bacteria; phylum Pseudomonadota; class Gammaproteobacteria; order Methylococcales; family Methylomonadaceae; genus Methylobacter_A. Next base: position 7,403 of record CANNNV010000057.1, on the reverse strand, counting down.
GGCTATAGTCAAAACGCTGTTCAACGCCGGTGCCAGTTTTGACGTATCGTCAATCGCAGAATTTGAATCAGTCTACGAAAACATAAAAGACTTGCCCGAGCAGGAACAGCATGACTGGATCTGGAACAATATCATCTACGCCAATCCAATCAAGGCAGAAGAAACCTTGCAGGTGCTGGACAAGTATCAGCCCTTGCTGACCTTCGACAACAGTGAAGAAGTTGTTAAAATGAGTCAGCATGCGCCTAATTCCAGGGTTGTGCTGCGTCTTCGAGTTTCCAATGCGGGTGCTATGGTGGAGTTGTCGTCAAAATTTGGCGCTGCTCATGAAGAAGCCCTGGATCTGATATTTGAGGCAATTAATGCGGGGCTTACTGTCGCGGGGTTAAGCTTTCATGTCGGCAGCCAAACCACTAATTTTGAAAACTATATGCAGGCCATTAATCTTGCCGCATTGATCTTCAAGGAAGTTAAGGCCCGCGGTTATGACCAGATGAATCTGCTGGATATAGGCGGCGGATTTCCTGCCCCGTATGATGAATCAGTCAAGCCTTTTAGTGAATTGGCAAAGCGTATCAATACCGAATTAGACCGACTCATTTCACCGGATATAAAAATCATTGCCGAGCCTGGACGCTTCATCGCAGCCACAGCGGCCACAGCGGTATCGAAGATTATCGGCAAAGCCGTGCGACACGGGAAACTATGCTATTACATCGATGACGGTGTTTATCACACCTTTTCCGGTGTTATTTTTGATCATTGCCAATATCATTTTGATGCGTTCAAAACCGGGCCGACCCAGATTTGTACGGTGTTTGGACCTACCTGTGACGGGCTGGATGTGATTTCGATGACCGAAGAACTGCCGTCTAATCTGGAACGTGGTGATCTGCTTTCCAGTAAAAACATCGGCGCCTATAGCGCGGCTACATCCACTTATTTCAACGGCTTTCCACCGGCAAAGATTATTCACGTCAATCGCTAATCTGTTGTTATGGAAGCGGTTTTAGCTGAGCTGAAACCGCTATCCTGTGCCAGGCATGGTTTAACCTGTACTTTGTCGGTTTAGTCTGTATTCCCGAGCCGGTAATATTTTTAATACACTGAGTGCTTTTTCTAATATTTGGTAAACCATTTTTATTGTCGCATCATTGACATCAAGACGAGGATTGAGTTCGGTAATCTCAAAACATATCATTTTGGGATCTTCCAAAATAATACCTATCAGTGCTTCAGCTTCTTTTGGCATAATTCCATTATCCACAGGCAGTCCTGTTCCTTTCGATATAGAACCTTCTAAACTATCGGTATCAAATGAAAGGTAAATATCCGTGCAGTCCTTCAGATGCTCCAATATTAAGGCACCTATAACCTTTTCTTTCTGTTCTTTCAATTCTTCAGTCGTAAAGTTTCGTATGCCGTGTTTTTTAATAAGCTCATATTCTTGTGCTTCTAAATCACGTAATGTGACATAAACGATATCCAAGGGTCTTATCTTTTTAGATTGCCCCCCAATACGCTTAAAGCGCTCCCAAAAATCCACGGTCAGCTTATCTGGGTCCCGCAAAAGACACGCTATATTGTCTAGTCCCAAAGAAGCTGCTAAAGGCATTCCATGCATGTTCCCTGAGTGCGATGTAAAGGGCGTATGTAAATCAGCATGCGCATCAATCCATATAATTCCCAGTCTTGATTCCGGTTTGGCTTTTTTAATCCCGGCTATTGTTCCAACCGCACTACTGTGATCGCCTGAAATTACAATGGGAAACTGTCCGGATCTTAGTGATGCATAAACCTCGATACAGACTACCTCGCAGATATGAAGTATGTTTTCAATGTTCTTTGCGTAGATAGAACTAAAACCATCGGCAAAAGTAACAGCACAGTCTTTTTTTTCTAGGTGATCGGCTATACCGGATTTTGCAGACAAGTCCAACAAGGCTGTAATTCCTTCAGCAGAGCCTCTAAATCCAGCTCCTATATCGGAGCGTACGGTTATAATCATGACTACGCCTCTGTTCAGGTTATGGTGTACTATTTTTTATAACATTGCCGCCAACAACAGAAAGGGCTGATCATTACGGTCAGCCCTTTTTGTTTGGTAAAAGAACAGTGATAGTTCTACTTGTCTTTCTTTTTCGATTTCTTCTCTTTGTCTGAATCCGCTTTATCTTTTGAATGCTTAGCCTTGACCGATTTTGCTGGAGTCAGTGCAATCATCGGATTCGCCGCTGAAACCGTCACGGTAGCCGTAGACTCGGCAAGTTCTTGCTCAAGCGATCTGACCGTTCCATCAAAAGAACGCTTGCTATCGGGTTTGATTTCCTTTATTTCGGTAGGCAAACCTATCCGGTCAAGAATCTCAAGGAATGGTTCCGGATCAAGTTCCTCAACATTGACCATCTTCTTTGCATCCCAAATGCCATTAGCGACCAGCATAGCAGCAGCAACCGGTGGTACGCCAGCGGTGTAGCTGATGCCCTGGGATTCAACTTCCTCATAACATTTCTTGTGATCTGAGACCTGATAGATCAATACTTCACGTTTTTTTCCGTCCATCCAGCCTTTGACAAACGTGCCGATGCAGGTATTTCCTGTATAGCCCGGAGCCAGTGTCATTGGGTCGGGTAGCAGCGCCTTGACCAGTTTCAGCGGTACAACTTCCTGGCCGGTAGTCAATGTCACCGGCAGATGCGACAGAAAGCCCAACGTGCGCAGCACAGTGAATACATTAATATAGTGGTCGCCAAAACCCATCCAGAAACGGATGCTGTTGGCATTAATATTTTTAGACAACGAATGCAATTCGTCATGACCGTTTAAATAGACTGGCTGATTGCCAACTACCGGGAAATCATATTCGCGTTTTACTGAATGCGTGGGATATTCTTTCCACTCGCGTTCGATCCAAGCCCAGACCTTAACGAATTCACGGAAATTGATTTCAGGATCAAAGTTGGTCGAAAAATAGCGGCCATGACTACCGGCATTTACATCCAGTATGTCGATGGTATCAATCTTGTCGAAATAACGTTTTACAGCTAGCGCGCAATACGCATTGACCACGCCCGGATCAAAACCGGCACCCAGAATCGCGGTTATGCCTTTTTCTGCGCAGCGCTCTTTGCGTTTCCACTCGTAATTGGCATACCAAGGTGGCTCTTCGCAGACTTTGTCCGGATCTTCATGAATCGCGGTGTCGATATAAGCTACGCCAGCTTCTATACAGGCTTCCAGTACCGACATATTGATGAAGGCCGAACCAAGATTAATCACGATCTTGGTTTTGGTTTTCTTGATCAGTTTAATGGTTGCCGCAACATCCATTGCATCAAGTTCTGCCGAATAAAGCTTGCGATCGGGATTCTTGAGATGGTTTTTCCGTATAACGCTTTCGATAATCGCGTCACATTTGGCTTTAGTCCGAGAGGCTATGCAGATATCACCTAGCACATCGTTGTTCATGGCCGCTTTGTGTGCCGCAACATGCGCCACTCCGCCAGCCCCGATAATCATTACATTTTTCCGCATGGTGTAAATCCTCTTTATGATAAGCTGTTTAGGTAATCGTTAAATTCAAAGCTGCGTATCAGTTCTACGGTGCCGTTCAATCTGCGTACTGCTATCGAAGGCATCGAAATTCCATTAAACCAATTTTTCTTGACCATCGTGTATCCTGCTGCATCGGCGAAGCGTATTTCATCGCCAATTTTTAACGGTGCTTCAAGTTGGTAGTTGCCAAACAGATCACCCGCCAGACAGGTTCTGCCGGCAATCATGACCTCGTGAGTACCGGGGTTAGGTGAGGAAACTCTCGGATTAGTCTGGTAAATCAGGTGATCGAGCATATGGGCTTCGACAGACGCATCAACAATGGCGATATCCACTTCGTTATGGACAATATCCAGCACTGTCGTTACCAGTTCGGCGCTACAGGTGATAGAGGCCTCGCCGGGTTCCAGATAGACCTGCACTGCGTATTTTTCAGCGAAATCCTTTAAGCACTGGCAGAATTTTTCCAGCGGATAGCCATCTTTGGTGAAATAAATGCCGCCGCCGAAACTGACCCAGTCCATTTTTTTCAGCACAGCGCTGTACTTGAGGCCGATTTGATTGATGGCTTCGGTGATGTTTTCAACTTCGTCGTTTTCGCAGTTAAAGTGAAACATTACACCGCTGATCCGTTCAGCAACGGCTTCAAGTTCTTGAGCGCTGCTGACGCCTAGGCGCGAATATTGCCGCGCCGGGTCTGCCAGATCAAAGTGGGAATAACTAGTGCCGGGATTAACGCGTAATCCGACTTTAAGTGAACTGACGCGGTCATAAAACCGGTTCAGTTGGGAGATGGAGTTAAATATCACCTTATCAGCAAAGTCACGAACTTCTTCGATTTCTTCAGCAGAATAAGCGACGCTGTAAGCATGCACTTCTTTGCCGAATTTTTCGTGGCCGAGTCTCGCCTCAAATAGCGAGCTGCTGGTGGTGCCGTCCATGTATTCGCGCATCAAATCGAACACACACCAGGTGGAAAAGCACTTTAGTGCCAGAACCGACTTTGCGCCGGAGTTCTCACGTATATGGCGGATAATTTCGAGATTTTTGAGTAGTCCAGCTTCGTCAATAAGATAATACGGGGTGCGCAATCGCGGCATCTTTAAACCTTGCAGATAAGCTATAAATTACAAATAGCCTGAAGAATATGATCATTACTGGTCTTTGTCAATTCTGATGGAATTGACGGGACGCTATGTTAGCTAAAAACTAACCGGTAAAAAATCAACTGCAACGATTAAAGATGCCATAAATTCAATAATTCATACGAATACAATTAAAAACAACAATCTCTTTTTAGGCCAAGAACGGTAAAATAAACCTCATTAACCACGGCACTAAACGTTGAATCTTCATTTATCATTTTTGATGCTTTGTGGTATTTTTTTGCATTGATGGCAACCGCTATTTTTTCAGCTTCGGTATGAAATTCAGCATGTTTTTTTAGGCATGCTTCGTAACTTTTTAAATTGCTATAGTGCATTTTACCGTCTCCGTGCAGCCATTTTCCTAGCTCACAACGATTATCTTTCCCGATAATATAGGCATCTAGGGACTCTTGTTTGGACATCGCTAGAGTAAATCTTACTTTCCAGTCTACATGTCTTAGAACTTCATTATCTAAATTCATTATGTCATCCTTTTTAAAATGCCTGGTCGGGCGAATACATCATATTTGTCAGCCAAGTGGCTGCACTATCAGCAATACATAAGCTGACAAAGTGAGCGCAAAAGTGTTTCATATTTTTGAATTATCACGAATCCGTATAACCACTTATTAGGCTTAGGCACAACATACGTGGCACCAGATGCTGTTATTTAATTTTGTCAGGCATTGAATTGTAGAATTTAAGCACTATTTCCTAGACTGGAATTGTAAAAGTTACCTTTAAAAGGGTTAACTTAAGCAAAAAATATGTAATAATAATCTTAATTTTTAAGTTTTTAGTGAAAATAGCAATAGACATGAAAGCGAATATTAAGTCCGATTTGGAAGAAGCGCTGGCGCTTTGTAAGGGTGCGTTTTTATCCGCAGCTGGTTTCAGCTTGCTGATTAATTTTTTAATGATCACTCCCTCCATTTACATGCTGCAGGTCTATGATCGCGTAGTTGCTACCGGTAATAAATCAACATTATTAATGTTGACTTTGATCGTAGTGATGTTGTTTGTCACTATGGCTGCGCTGGAATGGGTGCGTTCACAAATTCTGGTTAAAGTCAGTACCCGCCTGGAAATGCTGCTAAATCAGCGTTTATTTCAAATAGCCTTCAAGCAATCCTTGTATTCCGGTGGCCAGAGAGCAACAACTCAGCCCTTGGATGATTTGACCGGTTTGCGTCAGTTTTTGACCGGTAATGGCCTATTCGCTTTCTTTGATGCGCCGTGGATGCCAGTTTATCTAGCACTGCTGTTCATGTTCCACCCCTGGTTCGGTTGGTATTCAATATTTACTGCGATTTTATTGTGCATCGTTGCAGCCTTCACTGAAAAGGCAACGACTAAAATAATCACCGAAGCCAATAATGTCGCGATGGCGACGCGTGGTGCGCTCGGTAGAAACCTCAGAAATGCTGAAGTTATCGAGTCGATGGGCATGCTGGGTCGGATAAGAGAACGTTGGATGGTAGGCGCGGTTAAAGTGCTTGATTTACAAGCAACTGCCAGTTCCAGAGCCGGTCTGTTATCAGCCTTGTCTAAAGTTATCCGCCTCTCGTCACAATCGCTGATCTTGGGTCTAGGAGCTTATCTGGTAATTGAGCGCGAAATTTCGCCTGGCTTAATGATTGCTGGTTCTATCTTGATGGGACGAGCGATGGCGCCTATTGATTTAATTATCGGTACCTGGAAAGGCTTTATCAGCGCTCGCGGCCAGTATCAGCGTCTCAATGACATTCTACGCCAAATTCCAGCTGATAAAGAACACATGCTGCTGCCTGATCCAGAAGGTCGCATTCAGTTAGAAAATGCCGTCGTTGTGCCACCTGGCAGTAAATTACCCGTACTCAAGGGCATTAATTTGGTTATTGAGCAAGGCGATATTGTTGGTGTGATAGGTCCTAGTGGCGCCGGAAAATCGACGCTGGCAAGAGCGGTATTAGGTATCTGGCCTACGGCTAATGGCGCTATACGTCTAGATGGCGCAGAAGTTTTTAATTGGGACCGCGAACATCTCGGTGGTTTTATCGGCTATTTGCCACAAGATATTGAACTGTTTGAAGGCACGATTAGCGAAAATATCGCCCGCTTTGGTGACGTAGATGCTGAAAAAGTTGTTGCTGCGGCTAAAATGGCCGATGTGCATGAACTGATCTTGCGCTTCCCCGAAGGTTACGACACTGCTATCGGCGCTACTGGTGGCAACTTATCGGGTGGTCAGCGCCAACGTATCGGTCTGGCCCGTGCGCTTTATGGTGACCCGGTACTGGTAGTGCTTGATGAACCGAACTCCAATCTCGATGAATTAGGTGAAGTCGCCTTGGAAAAAGCCTTATTGGAACTCAAGCGAAAAAACTCCACCGTATTAATCATCACCCATCGCAATAGCGTGTTGTCGAAAGTTGACAAACTATTGATTCTTAACGATGGCTTGCTAGCTGTTTATGGGCCAAGAGATCAGGTCCTTGCCCACTTACAGCAACAGCAACAAGCTGCCATGTCCGCTACGCAACCTGCTTAAGTCAATCACCCCGCCCTGAAAGACGGAGCTTGTAAAAGCTAGGTTGACCAGACTAAGCGCTAACACAGTGCTACGATTACAACGGGTCGTTAAGACTTACCAGCGAATGCTTCCTTAGTTCGCAGCTTGTAAAGGATCGGATCACGCTGGGGAAAGGTAAAGCCCCGAAG
>CANNNV010000056.1 GCA_947506155.1 Methylococcaceae bacterium | reverse complement strand
CGTTGAAATGGTGATGCCTGGTGATAATATTTCAGTCAAAGTAAAGCTGATTTCACCGATCGCTATGGAAGATGGTTTACGTTTTGCAATTCGTGAGGGCGGTCGTACAGTAGGTGCGGGTGTTGTTGCGTCAATACTTGAATAATAATATTATTTAGTATATCATGGTGTTTCTCTGAATAGGTCAGTAGTTCAATTGGTAGAATAGCGGTCTCCAAAACCGCGGGTTGGGGGTTCGAGACCCTCCTGGCCTGCCATTCAGATTAAAGCATATCAAATGTATTTTCATAGTTAATAAGACATGAACACTCAGGTAGAAGCATCGACATCAGTTTCTGATGTTGTTAAGCAAGTATTTTCCGTAATCTTTGTTGTCGCTGGTGTGGCTGCATTTTATTATTTCGCTGAACTGTCGCTTCTGTACCGAGTTATCGGCTTAGTGATTGTGGCTATCATTGTTGTGGTCATGATGTTGACTACCGAAGTTGGAAAGAATGTTTGGAGTTTTATTTTAGAATCTAAGCAGGAAGTAAGAAAAGTTGTTTGGCCGACCCGTGAAGAGACTGTTCGTACTACATTGTTAGTATTTGCAATGGTGATTATCGTCGGATTTGTTCTGTGGTTGCTGGACATGTTTTTATTTTGGGGTGTGAGGTTTTTAACTGGTCAGGGAGGATAACAGAATGGCTTTACGCTGGTATGTTGTGCACGCCTACTCAAATTTTGAAAATAAAGTTAAACAAGCGTTGGAAGAAAGAATTAAGCGAGAAGGATTGGATCAATATTTTGGTAAAATTCTTGTTCCTACCGAAGAAGTGGTAGAAATGCGAATGGGACAGCAAAGAAAAAGTGAAAGAAAGTTCTTTCCTGGCTATGTCTTAGTGCAGATGGAGTTGACCGATGAGACCTGGCATTTAGTAAAAGATGTGCCGAGAGTTTTGGGTTTTATAGGAGGGACTTCTGATCGTCCCGCTCCAATATCAGAAAAAGAAGCAATGTCTATTCTTAACAGGGTAGAAGACGGCGTGAATAAGCCTCGTCCTAAGACTATGTTTGAAGCTGGTGAAGTTATTAGAGTTATAGATGGGCCATTTAAGGATTTTAACGGCGTCGTTGAAGAAGTCAACTATGAAAAAAGTAAAATAAAAATATCTGTTCTTATTTTCGGGCGATCAACATCTGTAGAGCTTGGTTTTGGGCAGGTAGAAAAAAGCTAATTAAACTTAGAAAGTTTAGTATTTTCAAAGTCACTGTCCGAATAAGGCAGTGATTTTTTGTATTTAGGGGAGCTGAAATGCGTTTGTACCCATATTTTGGAGTAAATGATGGCTAAAAAAATAACCGCATATATAAAGTTGCAGGTTAAAGCGCAAGAGGCAAATCCTAGTCCACCAGTAGGTCCAGCATTGGGTCAACGTGGTGTTAATATCATGGAGTTTTGTAAAGCTTTTAACGCTAAAACACAAGATACTGAAAAAGGTCTGCCTTTGCCTGTAGTGATCACTGTTTACAGTGATCGTAGCTTTACCTTTATTACGAAAACTCCGCCGGCTTCAATTCTTTTAAAGAAAGCAATGGGTATTAAGAGTGGAAGTAGCAATCCTAATACTAAGAAAGTGGGTACGGTAACACGTGCTCAATTAGAAGAAATTGCTAAAATAAAAATGGAAGATTTAAATGCAGCAAATCTGGAAGCGGCAATAAAAACAATTGCGGGCAGTGCGTATAGCATGGGTCTGAATGTGGAGGGTTTATAATGGCTAAGTTATCAAAGAAAGCGAAAGTTATCAAAGCTAAAGTTGATAAAACTAAGCAGTATTCGATTACTGAAGCAGTTCAGTTACTGAAAGAACTGGGTACTGCAAAGTTTAATGAAGCTATTGATGTTAGCGTAAATATGGGTGTAGATCCTCGGAAGTCTGATCAAAATGTCCGTGGTGCAACTGTATTGCCGAACGGTACGGGTAAGACGGTTAGAGTTGCTGTTTTTACTCAAGGCCCTAACGCTGATGCTGCAAGAGAAGCCGGAGCCGATATAGTGGGCATGGATGACTTGGGCGAGTTAGTGAAAAAAGGCGAAATGAATTTTGATGTGGTCATTGCATCTCCTGATGCGATGCGAGTGGTTGGTCAGTTAGGTCAGATTTTAGGTCCACGTGGATTAATGCCTAACCCCAAGGTTGGAACTGTGACTGCTGATGTCGCGACCGCTGTAAGAAATGCAAAGTCAGGTCAGGTGCGTTACCGAACTGATAAGTCAGGAATTATTCACTGTACGCTGGGTAAAGTTACATTTGATGCTGATGCTATTCAAGGTAACTTAGAAGCATTGCTTGCAGATTTAAGAAAGCTAAAGCCAACAGCGGCTAAAGGTATTTACATTAAGAAGATAACCTTATCTTCGACTATGGGTCCTGGTTTGTGGCTGGATCAAAGCAGTATTTCACTTTAACGCTAGAAAAGACTTTGGGTTGCCGACCCGTTCGGTAACCGTCAAAGACCGCAGGTGTTGTTAAACTTAATCTTTCCTGCGTAGACGGAAGCTAGAACCAAAAGCTGGGGAAAGGGACCGTAACAGGTGTTCGTATGAATGCTTTTTATTAATTCTGGGGATAAATTCCGGAGGTAAGCTGTGGCACTAAATTTAGATAGCAAAAAAGCTGTTGTAGAAGAAGTCGCTGTATTCGCTGCTAAAGCTCATTCTGCAATTGCAGCAGAATATCGTGGATTAACAGTTACGGAATTGACCGAGCTGCGTAAAACCGCGAGAGCGACAGGTGTATATTTGCGTGTGGTAAAAAACACACTGGCAAAGCGTGCGGTAGCTGGGACTGAATTTGAATGTATGCAAAGTGGGCTGACAGGTCCGCTGTTGATTGCATTTTCTATGGAAGATCCAGGTTCGGCAGCGCGATTAATTAGTGATTTTGCCAAGACTCACGACAAGTTGGTCACCAAAATAGTTGCTATCGGCGGGCAGTCATTTGATGGGTCTGAGCTTGCTCGACTTGCAAGATTGCCAACTCGTGATCAAGGTATTGGTATGTTGATGTCAGTAATGAGAGCGCCTACAGAGAAATTTGTACGCACCCTGGCGGCAATTAGAGACCAAAAAGAAGCGGCATAGTAGAGTTGTTGCAGTGCGACATTTCTACCATCATAACCAGTTTAAAACTTATTATTTTTAGAGGAATACACAATGGCAATTTCGCAAGAAGACATCTTGGAAGCGGTCTCAAAAATGAGCGTCATGGAAATCGTTGATTTGATTTCCGCAATGGAAGAGAAATTTGGCGTATCGGCCGCAGTGGCTACCGCTGCACCTGCGGCGGCGGCAGTTGCTGTTGAAGAGCAAACTGAATTTGATGTTATTATGACGTCTTTTGGCGAAAATAAAGTTTCAGTTATTAAAGCTGTACGTAGTTTGACTGGCTTGGGCTTGAAAGAAGCTAAAGATGCGGTTGAAGGTGTGCCAACAACTGTCAAAGAAGCAGTATCTAAAGCCGAAGCAGAAGATGTTAAAAAACAGCTTGTTGATGCCGGCGCTACTGTTGAAATAAAATAAAAATGACACCCATCGCAGAGACGTTTAAATAAACGTTCCTGCTAAGTATGGCTGGTGACAACTTTGTCACCGGCCTTTTACTGTTTGCAACAATTGCACGGTAGAAAATTATCTATGACGAAAAGGTTTGGAAGCGATATGTCCTACTCTTTTACTGAAAAAAAGCGTATTCGAAATAACTTTGGGAAAAGTACTGAGGTACTTGAAGTCCCCTATCTTCTAGCAACGCAAATTAATTCATATGCGGGCTTTTTACAATCCGGTGTTACAGCTGAAAAACGTGCGGACAGTGGTTTGCATGCCGCATTCTCCAGTGTTTTTCCCATTGAAAGCCATTCTGGATATGCAGTATTGGAATATGTGAAATACAGATTGGGGGAGCCTGTTTTTGATGTAAGAGAGTGTCAGCAAAGAGGCGCAACTTATGCGGCTCCCTTAAGAGTATTAGTTCGCTTGGTCATCTACGATAAAGAAGCGTCGGCGAATGCAAAAGTAGTTAAAGATATTCGTGAGCAGGAAGTTTACATGGGTGAACTTCCGCTGATGACGGATAACGGAACATTTGTAATTAACGGCACAGAGCGGGTCATTGTTTCCCAATTACATCGTTCGCCTGGGGTTTTCTTTGATCATGATAAGGGTAAGACGCATTCATCGGGCAAACTATTATTTAACGCAAGAGTTATTCCTTACAGAGGTTCTTGGTTAGATTTTGAGTTCGACCATAAAGATTGTGTTTTTGTTCGGATTGATCGCCGTAGAAAGATACCCGCAACTATTTTGCTTAGAGGTTTAGGATTTAATAACGAAGAAATGATCAATATTTTCTTCGAAATGAATAAATTTGTCATTGGTGATCAAAAATGTATTTTTCATATCGTTCCTGAGCGGATGCGTGGTGAAATTGCGGCATTTGATATTAAAACCAGTAATGGTCAAGTGTTGGTTGAGGAAGGACGCCGAATTACGGCTAAGCATATTCGCGAAATCAATAAGTCAGGATTAACAGAATTAGAAGTTCCCACAGATTATTTGATCGGAAAGATATTAGGTCATAATCTGATTGATCGATCCACCGGTGAATTAATTGCGAATGTAAATGAAGAGCTTACGTTGGCAATAATAGATCGATGCATTGCAAGTGGCATTACCAGTATTAATACGTTGTTTGTTAATGACCTGGACAAAGGTCCGTACATTTCAAATGCGATGAGACTGGATACAACTTCCAACAAGCTTGAGGCATTAGTTGAAATCTATAGAATGATGCGCCCTGGTGAGCCACCAACTAAAGATTCGGCAGAAAATTTGTTTGAAAATCTGTTCTTTACCGATGAAAGATATGATCTATCAACGGTTGGGCGAATGAAGTTTAATCGTCGTTTAGGTCGACTTGAGACAACAGGTTCAGGCACCTTAACTAAAGATGATATCATTGATGTACTTAAAGAATTAATTGATATACGTAACGGCAACGGTAATGTTGACGATATTGATCATTTAGGTAACCGGCGCGTGCGCTCGGTTGGAGAAATGATCGAGAACCAATTCCGCGTGGGTCTGGTTCGTGTTGAAAGAGCGGTTAAGGAGCGGTTAACATTAGCGGATTCAGAGGGCTTAATGCCTCAAGAAATCATTAATGCGAAACCTGTTTCTGCTGCAGTAAAAGAATTTTTTGGCTCCAGTCAGTTATCACAGTTTATGGATCAAAATAATCCATTGTCTCAGGTAACCCATAAGCGTCGAGTATCAGCTTTAGGGCCTGGCGGTTTAGCTAGAGAGCGGGCAGGTTTCGAGGTTCGTGACGTACATGCCACCCATTATGGTCGCGTGTGTCCTATTGAGACACCTGAAGGACCAAACATTGGATTAATAAACTCATTGTCGGTTTATGCGCGCACTAATAATTATGGTTTTCTGGAAACGCCTTATAGAAAAGTAGTGGAAGGTAAGGTAACCGATCACGTTGATTATTTGTCGGCTATTGAAGAAGGTGAGTTTGTTATTGCACAGGCCAGTGTGGCCGTTGATGCAACAGGGAAACTGGTTGATGGTTTGGTGTCATGTCGGCATAAAGATGAGTTTACACTTGCTATGTCTGACACTGTTCAGTATATGGATGTATCCTCAAAGCAAATTGTATCGGTAGCGGCTTCTATTATTCCGTTCTTGGAGCATGACGATGCTAACCGTGCGTTAATGGGTTCAAACATGCAACGTCAGGCTGTTCCTACGCTAAGAGCTGAAAAGCCATTGGTGGGTACCGGTATGGAAAGAACTGTTGCAAAAGACTCCGGCGTAACCGTGGTTGCTGCACGTGGCGGTAAGATTGAAGCGGTTGATGCGGCCAGGATCGTGGTACGTGTAAACGATACGGAGACTGAAACCGGTACGCCAGGTGTCGATATTTATAATTTGATTAAATATACACGGTCAAATCAGAACACCTGTATCAATCAAAAGCCTCTTGTTAAGCCTGGCGATATCGTTAATGCCGGCGACATTATGGCTGATGGTCCATCTACTGACATCGGCGAGTTGGCTTTAGGTCAAAATATGCTGGTTGCCTTTATGCCCTGGAATGGCTACAACTTTGAGGATTCGATTCTGGTTTCAGAGCGAGTTGTTAAAGAGGACCGGTTCACTACAATTCATATTGAAGAAAAAACTTGCGTAGCTCGCGACACCAAGCATAGCCCTGAAGAAATTACTGCGGATATTCCTAACGTCAGTGAAGAAGCATTGTCCAAACTCGACGAGTCTGGAATTGTTTATGTCGGCGCTGAAGTAAAAGGTGGTGATATTCTGGTAGGCAAGGTAACGCCTAAAGGTGAGACTCAGTTAACGCCGGAAGAAAAATTATTACGTGCGATTTTTGGCGAAAAAGCGGCTGATGTTAAGGATACCTCATTACGTGTACCTGGCAGTATTGAAGGTACAGTTATTGATGTTCAAGTCTTTACCCGTGATGGCGTAAAGAAAGACAAGCGAGCTTTGGATATTGAGCAGGAAGAAATTAAGCGTTACAGAAAAGATCTTGATGACCAGTTGAAAATTCTTGAAGAAGATATTTTTGCTCGTGTTGCTAGGCTTTTGGTTGGCAAGGTTGCGCAATCAGGTCCGTCTCAATTGAAAGCGGGTACGGAAATTATCCAGGACTATCTTAATGGCTTGAAGCATTCGGAATGGCTGAAGATTCGTATGAAAGATGAGGCTATCAATGTTCAACTGGAGACTGTTGTCGCTCAGATAGAGCAGCAAAGAAAAGATTTTGATGATAAGTTTGAAATCAAGCGTAAAAAAATCACTATGGGTGATGATTTAGCGCCGGGTGTTTTGAAAATGGTAAAAGTATATCTGGCAGTTAAAAGGCGCATACAGCTGGGCGATAAAATGGCGGGGCGTCATGGAAATAAAGGTGTTATTTCTATGATTAGACCTATTGAAGATATGCCTTATACAGCTGATGGTAATCCGGTTGATATTGTCTTGAATCCCCTGGGCGTACCTTCGCGGATGAACGTAGGGCAGGTGCTGGAGACACATTTAGGTTGGGCGGCAAAAGGACTTGGTATCAAGATAGGTAAAATGCTTGAAGCTCAGTATGATCAAGAAAAAGCCAAGGTTACTGCAATCCGAGATTATCTGGATAAGATTTATAACAGCAGTGGTCGTAAAGAAGATTTGGATTCATTTACCGATCAAGAAATCCTGGAAATGGCAGCTAATCTTGTTGGCGGTGTTCCTATGGCAACTCCGGTATTTGACGGTGCAAGCGAAGACGAAATTCGCACGATGTTGAAGTTAGCAGATTTGCCTGAACATGGGCAGGTTACATTATATGATGGCTTGACTGGCGAACCGTTTGAGCGTGAAGTCACGGTCGGTTATATGTACATGCTAAAGCTGAACCATTTGGTTGATGATAAGATGCACGCACGGTCAACAGGTCCTTACAGTCTGGTTACGCAACAGCCATTAGGTGGTAAAGCGCAATTTGGTGGGCAGCGTTTTGGAGAAATGGAAGTCTGGGCGCTTGAGGCTTATGGTGCCGCCTATACCCTGCAGGAAATGTTGACAGTGAAATCTGATGACGTGACTGGAAGAACGCGTATGTATAAAAACATTGTCGACGGCGATCATAAAATGGAAGCTGGTATGCCGGAATCTTTTAATGTATTAATTAAAGAAATCCGCTCATTGGCTGTAAATATTGAATTGCAGCGGGATTAGGTGTGTAGGTCGAGTTAGCGTAACCCGATAAATTATGTCGTGCCCGTTGGGTTATGGCGCAAAGAAACGTGCCTAACCCAACCTACAGCCTGTTCTGGTGGTTTCCAGAAAGTATTTAAAGAGGACAAGCTCTTGAAAGATTTAATGAATTTTCTAAAGCGTCAAGGTCGTGCAGACGATTTCGATGGCATCAGTATTGGTTTGGCATCACCCGATATGATTCGTTCTTGGTCATACGGTGAGGTAAAGAAGCCTGAAACAATTAATTATCGTACCTTTAAGCCTGAACGCGATGGTTTATTTTGCGCGAAGATTTTTGGCCCAGTCAGCGATTATGAGTGTCTTTGCGGTAAATATAAAAGATTAAAACATCGCGGTGTAATTTGCGAAAAATGTGGTGTTGAAGTTACCTTATCTAAGGTTCGTCGTGAAAGAATGGGGCATATCGATTTAGCCAGTCCTGTTGCGCATATTTGGTTTTTAAAATCGTTGCCGTCCAGAATAGCGTTGTTGTTGGATATGACGCTGCGCGAAATTGAGCGCGTGTTGTATTTTGAATCGTTTGTTGTTTTAGATCCAGGCATGACGCCTTTGGATAAAGGTCAACTGCTGACCGATGATGATTATCTTGATGCAGTTGAAATGCATGGTGATGATTTTGTTGCAAAAATGGGCGCAGAAGCGATCTATGATTTGCTAAAATCAATTGATCTAAAAGAGCAGGTTGAGATTCTGCGTGAAGAGATAAATTCGACTAATTCTGAAACCAAGATCAAGAAGTACTCAAAACGTTTGAAGGTGATGGATGCGTTATTGAGTTCAAAAAATCGTCCGGAATGGATGATTTTAAAAGTGCTTCCTGTTTTGCCGCCAGAATTGCGTCCATTAGTGCCTTTGGATGGCGGACGATTTGCAACGTCTGATTTGAATGATTTATATCGTCGAGTTATCAATAGAAACAACCGGTTGAATCGTTTGCTTGATTTGAATGCACCGGATATTATTGTTCGTAACGAAAAGCGAATGTTGCAGGAATCTGTTGATGCGTTGTTGGATAATGGTCGTCGTGGACGTGCGATTACCGGTACTAACCGTAGGCCGCTTAAATCATTGGCGGATATGATTAAAGGTAAGCAAGGGCGGTTCAGGCAAAATTTGTTGGGCAAGCGCGTCGATTATTCCGGTCGTTCAGTTATTGTTGTAGGTCCGACATTAAGACTGCATCAGTGCGGACTTCCGAAAAAAATGGCCTTGGAATTATTTAAGCCCTTTATATTCAGCAAACTGCAATTTCGCGGTCTAGCCACAACCATCAAAGCTGCGAAAAAAATGGTTGAGCGGGAGGGCGCTGAAGTTTGGGATATTCTTGAGGAAGTTATTCGTGAGCATCCTATCCTGTTAAACCGTGCTCCTACTTTGCATAGATTGGGTATTCAAGCCTTTGAGCCAACGTTGATTGAAGGTAAAGCGATTCAGTTGCATCCGCTAGTCTGTAGCGCATTTAACGCCGACTTTGACGGCGATCAGATGGCGGTACATATTCCATTGTCAATTGAAGCTCAAATTGAGGCCAGAACCTTGATGATGGCGACAAACAATATTTTGTCTCCTGCAAATGGTGAGCCTGTTATCAATCCGTCTCAAGATGTCGTATTGGGGCTTTACTATATTAGTCGTGAAAAAATTAACGCAAAAGGCGATGGCAGTATATTTGTCAGCGTCGGCGAGATTCATAAAGCACTATTGACGAAAACAGTCGAACTGCAATCTAAAATTCAGGTACGTATTACTGAAAAAGTGGCGAATGAACATGGTGAGCTTGAAGATAAGACTCATCGTGTAGAAACGACTGTGGGTAGGGCTCTTATCTGGGAAGTAGTTCCTGATCGCATGCCTTACGAGTTGGTTAACTGCGATATGACCAAAAAGAACATATCCCGATTGATCAATTATAGTTATCGTTATTTGGGTAACAAAGACACGGTTATACTCGCAGATCAGCTGATGTATCTGGGTTTCAGGTATGCAACTATTTCCGGCGTTTCGTTCGGTATTGAAGATATGGTTATCCCGGCCAAAAAAGTCGATATTATTAGAGCCTCAGATGCTGAAGTTAATGAAATTCAAAGTCAATATGCATCTGGTTTAGTAACTGACGGCGAACGCTACAACAAGGTTGTTGATATTTGGTCGCATGCTAATGACCAGATAGCTAAGGTCATGATGGATGGGTTGGGCGAAGAGTCGGTTATTGACGCTAAGGGTAATACAGTAAAGCAAAAATCATTCAATTCTATCTTTATGATGGCCGAGTCTGGGGCGCGGGGTTCTGCAGCTCAGATTCGTCAGTTGGCCGGTATGCGTGGTTTGATGGCTAAGCCTGATGGCTCGATTATCGAAACGCCGATTACTGCAAACTTCAGAGAAGGCCTGGACGTATTGCAATATTTTATTTCTACGCATGGTGCTCGTAAAGGTCTGGCGGATACGGCGTTAAAGACCGCGAACTCTGGGTATTTGACGCGTAGATTGGTTGATGTGGCGCAGGATCTGGTTATTAACGGCAATGATTGTGGTACGACTAATGGTCTAATCATGACCCCTATTATTGAGGGTGGTGATGTTGTTGAGCCATTATCAGAGCGAGTTTTAGGTCGAGTTGCGGTCAATGACATCATGGATCCGGCGGGTGATATTGTAGTAGCTCCGAGTGGTACTTTATTGGATGAGCATTGGGTGTCTGTTTTGGAAGCTCATAGTATTGATCAGGTTTTGGTTCGATCTATCATTACTTGTGAAAATAGGCATGGTGTTTGTGCTGCCTGTTATGGACGTGATTTAGGTAGGGGGCATTTGGTAAATATTGGTGAAGCGGTAGGTGTTATTGCTGCGCAATCAATCGGAGAGCCAGGTACGCAGTTGACTATGCGCACCTTCCATATTGGCGGTGCTGCTTCGAGATCGGCAGCAATCAGTAATGTTCAGGTTAAATCTGCGGGTACTGTACGGCTTAATAATTTGAAGTCGGTTGTTAATCGCGAAGGTAATCTGGTTGCTGTGTCAAGATCAGGTGAAGTTGGTGTCGTCGATGATTATGGTCGAGAAAAAGAACGATACAAGATTCCTTATGGCGCGATACTTTCTGTGCAGGAAGGTTCTCGTATCAATGCGGGTGACATTATCGTTAACTGGGATCCTCATACGCATCCAGTCATTACCGAGGTTGACGGTGTTGTCGAATTAATTGACTTTGTTGATGGAGTGACTGTACAAAAACAATCTGACGAAGTTACTGGTTTGAGTTCACTGGTTGTTACTGATCCGAAGCAGCGAGGAAGTGCTGGTAAGGAGTTGCGGCCAATGGTTAGATTGTTCGATACCGAAGGGAATTCAATTTACCTGCCTGGAACTGAAATACCTGCGCAATATTTTTTACCGGCAGGTGCGATCGCCGGAATCAAAGATGGTGGAGAAGTGAAGGTTGGTGATGTTCTCGCGAGAATTCCCCAAGAGTCTAGTAAGACTAGGGATATTACCGGTGGTTTGCCGCGTGTAGCAGATTTATTTGAAGCGCGGAAAACAAAGGATCCTGCGATTCTTGCTGAAACCAGTGGAACGATCTCTTTTGGAAAGGAAACAAAAGGTAAGCAACGAGTTATCATAACAGACCCGGCCGGTGAGCAAATTGAAACGTTAATACCTAAATGGCGACATATTACCGTTTTTGAGGGTGAATATGTAGAAAAAGGTGAGACGATTGCAGAAGGTGAGTTAACCCCGCACGATATTCTCAGATTAAGAGGAATTGAGGAGTTGGCAAACTATCTGGTCAAGGAAATTCAAGATGTTTACCGTTTACAGGGTGTAAAGATCAATGATAAGCACATTGAGGCCATCATTCGTCAAATGCTTAGAAAAGTTGAAATTACTGCATCGGGTGATACGGGTTTCTTGAAAGGTGATCAAGTAGAGCGGGCGGCAATGAGAGAAGAAAATGACAAGATGGAGTCTGAAGGAAAAATTCCAGCCAGTTACAATTCTGTGTTGCTTGGGATTACTAAGGCATCATTAGCTACGGAATCATTTATATCGGCGGCCTCTTTTCAGGAAACAACTCGTGTTCTGACTGATGCTGCGGTGCGTGGATTAAGTGATAGCTTACAAGGTTTAAAAGAAAATGTTATTGTGGGACGTTTAATTCCAGCAGGAACGGGGTTAGCTTATCATCAAGCTAGAAAAAGCAGATTTGCTCAGCATGAAATAGTGGAGAATGACACGCCTTTGCCTGTTGATGTAGGAGATGTGGAAGAAGCCCTTAAGCAGGCTTTGAATATTTAGAAATTTCATTTCTAAATATGGACTTGACCAGCGAATCATTAGCAAGTATTATACTCTGCTCAAATGAGCTAACGTGCTTAGGTCGGGTCGAATTGTAAATAACCGTCGGCATCCAGTGTGCGGCGGTTATTTTATTATCTGACAGTTAAATTGCATATCGGAGTAAACAAAGTTATGGCCACGATCAACCAATTGGTTCGTAAGCCTCGTGCTAAGAAAATAGAAAAAAGCAACGTCCCTGCATTAGAGGCTTGTCCTCAGCGTAGGGGTGTATGCACTCGCGTTTATACGACAACGCCTAAAAAACCAAACTCAGCGCTTCGTAAAGTAGCTAGGGTTAGGTTGACCAATGGGGCTGAAGTTAGTAGTTACATTGGTGGTGAAGGGCATAATCTTCAGGAGCATTCCGTGGTTCTGATTCGTGGCGGTCGTGTCAAAGATTTGCCGGGTGTCAGATATCACGTTGTCCGTGGTAGCTTGGATGCATCAGGTGTGACTAACAGAAAATGTGGTCGCTCTAAATATGGAACAAA
Source organism: Methylococcaceae bacterium (assembly GCA_947506155.1). Lineage (GTDB taxonomy): Bacteria > Pseudomonadota > Gammaproteobacteria > Methylococcales > Methylomonadaceae > Methylobacter_A. The sequence continues at coordinate 3,711 of CANNNV010000056.1, read as the reverse complement.
ACGGCCTAAAGGCTAAACGTTGGTTGGTGAGATAAATGTCTAGAAGAAGAGTTGCTACAAAAAGAGAAATCATTCCGGATCCAAGATTTGGTAGTGTAATGCTGACCAAGTTTATGAATATGATCATGGAGAGCGGCAAAAAATCTATCGCAGAAGGGATAGTTTATGGCGCTTTGGATGTAATTGAAAGCAAAGGTCATAGTGAGCCGCTGGAAGTTTTATCTAAGGCTTTGGAAAATGTTCAGCCCCGCGTTGAGGTTAAATCTCGTCGTGTTGGTGGTGCAACTTACCAAGTCCCTGTTGAGGTCCGGCCTTCCAGGCGTATGGCTTTGGCAATGCGTTGGTTGATTGATGCGTCACGCAAAAGAAACGAGCGTAACATGCCAGCTAAATTGGCAGGTGAGTTGATGGACGCTTTCGAAAGTAGAGGTTCTGCTGCTAAAAAGCGTGAAGATACGCATAGAATGGCTGAAGCAAACAAAGCTTTTTCTCATTACCGCTGGTAATTTGTATTTAGTGGATTGGTAGTTGTGGCGCGTAAAACTCCAATAAAGTTTTATCGAAATATCGGTATCATGGCTCATATTGATGCAGGTAAAACTACAGCTACTGAGCGCATTCTTTACTATACGGGTGTTTCTCACAAGATCGGTGAGGTGCATGACGGTGCTGCAACAATGGATTGGATGGAGCAGGAGCAAGAAAGAGGAATTACAATTACCTCGGCCGCTACTACCTGTTTTTGGAGTGGCATGGGAGGTCAGTTTCCTCAGCATCGTATAAATATTATAGATACGCCCGGACACGTTGATTTTACTATAGAAGTTGAGCGGTCTTTGAGAGTTTTAGATGGTGCCTGCGCTGTTTTTTGTGCTGTGGGCGGTGTTGAGCCTCAATCTGAAACAGTTTGGCGTCAGGCAAATAAATATAATGTACCAAGACTGGTATTTATCAATAAAATGGATCGTTCTGGTGCTGATTTTTTGCGCGTTATTGAGCAAATAAAAGCGCGCTTAGGTTCTGTCGTCATTCCCATGCAGTTGCCGATAGGTGCTGAAGATAAATTCGAAGGTGTTGTTGATCTTGTTAAAATGAAAGCTGTATATTGGGATGAATCCAATATGGGCTTGACATTTAAGGAAGGAGAAGTTCCAGTTGATATGCTTGGTCTCTGTGAAAAATGGAGGGAGTATATGGTTGAAGCGTCTGCTGAGGCAAGTGAAGATTTGTTAGAAAAATACCTCATTGATGGGGATTTATCAAACGAAGAAATTAAGTTTGGAATTCGTGCTAGGACTATAGCAAATCAAATTGTTCCTGCCTTCTGTGGTTCCGCTTTTAAAAATAAAGGTGTTCAAGCGATTTTGGATGCAATTATTGAATATATGCCGGCGCCTACTGATGTTGACGCTATAAAAGGGCATTTGGATGATGGAGTTACCGATGCGGTTCGTGCCGCTGATGACGAAGCTCCTTTTTCAGCTTTAGCGTTTAAAGTTGCTGTTGATCCCTTTGTAGGTACGCTGACATTTTTCAGAGTTTATTCGGGTGTTCTGAGTTGTGGGGATAGTGTTTTTAACTCAGTAAAAAAGAAAAAAGAGCGAATTGGCAGGTTGGTGCAAATGCATGCTAATAGTCGTGAAGAAGTAAAAAAAGTGTTTGCTGGTGATATAGTTGCTGCAATAGGTCTTAAGGATGTAACAACCGGCGATACGTTATGTGATCTTAATGAAGTAATAATGCTTGAGCGAATGGATTTTCCTGATCCTGTTATTTCAGTTGCCGTCGAGCCTAGAACCAAAGCTGATCAAGAAAAAATGGGTGTGGCGCTGAGTAAATTAGCGCAAGAAGATCCATCTTTTAGAGTGGGAACTGATGAAGAGTCTGGTCAGATAATTATCTCCGGGATGGGTGAACTCCATCTTGAGATTATTGTCGATCGTATGAAGAGAGAGTTCAATGTTGAAGCTAATGTTGGTGCTCCACAGGTTGCATACAGAGAAACAATTCGACAGACAGTAGAGCAAGAAGGAAAGTTCATAAGGCAGTCTGGTGGTCGCGGTCAGTACGGTCACGTGTGGCTAAGGATTGAGCCGCAAAAAATAGGCGAAGGTTATTTGTTCGTTAACGAGATAGTTGGTGGGGTTGTTCCAAAAGAATTTATACCGGCTGTAGATAAAGGTATCCAAGAGCAGTTGAAGAGTGGTATTCTAGCCGGCTATCCTGTATTGGATGTAAAGGTGTCTTTATTTGATGGTTCGTACCATGATGTTGATTCGAACGAAATAGCTTTTAAAATTGCCGGTTCGATGTGTTTCAGGGAGGGAGCAAGGAAAGCAAGTCCTGTATTGCTTGAGCCAATAATGAAGGTAGATATCTTTACACCTGAAGAATACATGGGTGATGTTGTTGGTGATATAAACAGGCGGCGCGGTATAATTCAGGGCATGGAAGATGCGCCATCTGGTAAGATAGTTGTCTGTGAAGTGCCGTTGGCTGAAATGTTTGGCTATGCAACTGATTTGCGTTCGGCAACCCAGGGGCGCGCTACCTACAGTATGCAGTTTGAAAAATATAATGAAACGCCCGCAAATGTTGCTGATGCGATTATTAAAAAATCTTCATAAAATTGAATGTAATTTAAAGGTATTAACTCATGGCCAAAGAAAAATTCTCACGTAGCAAGCCACACGTTAACGTTGGCACAATCGGTCACGTCGATCATGGCAAGACAACTTTAACAGCTGCTTTAACTAAGGTAATGGCAGAACTCCAAGGTGGAGAAGTTAAGGCTTTTGATCAGATTGATAATGCGCCTGAAGAGCGTGCTCGTGGTATTACTATTTCCACTTCACATGTTGAATATGAATCAGCGGCGCGCCATTATGCGCATGTTGATTGTCCAGGTCATGCTGATTATGTAAAAAACATGATTACGGGTGCTGCGCAAATGGATGGTGCAATTTTAGTATGTTCTGCAGCTGATGGTCCAATGCCGCAAACCAGAGAGCATATCCTGTTATCAAGACAAGTAGGCGTGCCATACGTCGTTGTGTTCTTGAATAAAGCCGATATGGTCGATGATGCTGAGTTAATTGAGCTTGTAGAAATGGAAATTCGTGAGTTATTGGACATGTATGAGTTTCCAGGTGACGACACGCCAATTATAGTAGGTTCGGCTTTACTTGCATTGCAAGGTGATACCAGTGAAATTGGTGTCCCTTCTGTCGTTAAATTGGTAGAAGCTTTGGATACTTATATTCCTTTGCCTGAAAGAGCAATAGATGGTGCTTTCTTGATGCCAATCGAGGATGTGTTCTCTATTTCTGGTCGTGGTACGGTAGTGACCGGGCGTATTGAACGTGGTATCGTAAAAGTTGGCCAGGAAATTGAGATTGTTGGTATTAAAGATACTGTGACAACAACCTGTACCGGCGTAGAAATGTTCCGTAAATTGCTGGACCAAGGGCAAGCAGGCGACAATGTAGGTATTCTTTTGCGCGGAACAAAAAGAGACGATGTTGAGCGCGGGCAAGTTCTGGCTCACAAAGGAACCATTAAACCGCATTCATACTTTAATTCAGAAATTTATATCTTGTCTAAAGATGAAGGTGGTCGTCATACGCCTTTCTTTAATGGTTATCGTCCTCAGTTTTATTTCCGAACTACTGACGTGACAGGTGCTGTAGAGTTACCAGAAGGCGTTGAAAT
>CANNNV010000055.1 GCA_947506155.1 Methylococcaceae bacterium | reverse complement strand
CTCCGTTATCGTATAAGCCGCTTATTATCTTTGATTCACGCTATCGTGTCAATCAAAATTTTCTTTCGAATTCAATTTATTCATCACCATCGCCATATCACCTTCAATCATTTGCCTTACGTAACGAGCAGCAAAATCAAAAATCAACGACATCAAGGCCCACTCATTCTTAGTAGGAATCGATAAAACAAAATCTGCAACAGCCTTTCCATTCGATGGCCTACCAATTCCTATCCTTAACCGATAAAACTCATTAGATCCAAGGTGAACAATAATATCTCTTAAGCCATTATGACCAGCATGACCACCATTTTTTTTCAATTTCACTATACCAGCATCAAAATCAAGCTCATCATGCACCACAAGTATATCTTCTGGTACAAACTTATAGTATCGCGCAACCTTTCCCACAGCGGATCCGCTTCGATTCATAAACAGACCGGGTTTTAATAAAATCACCTTTCGACCAGCAATTACGATTTCAGCCAAAAAACCATCAAATTTAGACTCTTTAACCCATTCGCCACCTGACGCAGAGGCCAATCCGTCTAAAAACAAAAACCCGGCATTATGCCGGGTTTTTTCGTACTGCTGACCAGGATTACCCAAGCCAACTATAAGTTTAATCATGCCGCTTGAATTTAGTCTTTACTGGCCTTCGAAGCCATCATTGAAGCAACAGGATGATCGTGCTCAGGACCTTGCGCTAATGCAACAATCTCAATGCCCAATGGTAAAACAATATCCGAAAGATGTGCTGACTCACCAATATCCAAACGAGCCAAATCGACTTCAATATAATCAGGCAGAACAGATGGCAAACAAGTGACCTCAACATCAATCATGGCATGAGCTACAATACCGCCCTTCTTACCACCTACAGAAGTCGCTTCATTGATAAAATGCAATGGAACATGAACCTTGAGAACTTCCGACATATCCACACGCAGAAAATCCATATGTAATATTTGAAATTTCGCAGGATGACGCTGAATTCCCTTCAAAATTGCTTTCTCAGCCTTACCGTCAATAGTAACATCCAAAACATGAGAATAAACAGCCTCATGAGCAAGATGCTTTATGACTTCATTGTGACTCAAAGTAAGCATTTGAGGCTGGCCATGCCCGCCGTATATCACCGCAGGCACATCACCTGAACGACGCGCTCTTCTTGCAGCGCTTTTACCTGATTGCTCGCGACTTACGGCAACAAACTCAAATACGTTAGACATTTTTCTTCTCAACCCCGTGCCATCAAGCACAACAAATAAAATTTTATAATCTACAACTATTAATCAACGTAGAGCGAACTAACCGACTCTCCCACAGCTATTCGCCTTATGGTTTCAGCCAGCATTTCTGCAACGCTTAACTGCCTTATCTTGCTTGATCGAATCGCCTCTTGACTCAAAGGAATTGTGTCAGTTACAACCAACTCATCAAGCTCTGAATTATTTATATTGTTTAGTGCAGAACCTGATAACACCGCATGAGTACAATAAGCAACTACTTTTACCGCACCATGCTTTTTTAATGCAGCGGCGGCATGGCATAGCGTGCCGGCAGTATCGACTAAATCATCAATCAAAACACAACAACGACCATTAACATCGCCAATTATATGCATGATTTCAGCTACATTAGCCTTAGGCCTGCGCTTATCTATAATTGCAAGATCCGCATCATCTAAGCGCTTTGCAAGCGCTCTAGCCCTTACAACTCCACCTACATCAGGGGAAACAACAATTAGATCTTTATATTTTTGCCGCCACACATCACCCAAAAGAATGGGTGATGAATAAACATTATCGACTGGTATATCAAAGAAACCCTGAATTTGATCTGCGTGCAGATCAACGGTTAAAACTCTATCTGCACCCGCTTGCTCAATCATTTTTGCAACTAATTTAGCACTTATCGGCACCCGTGCTGATCTGGACCTTCTGTCCTGCCGAGCATAGCCATAGTATGGCATTACTGCAGTTATTCGTGAAGCTGACGCGCGGTGAAGAGCATCTATCATCACTAGCAATTCCATCAGATTTTCATTTGTTGGGGAACAAGTAGGCTGAATAACGAAAATATCTTTACCACGAACATTTTCTTCAATTTCTACCGCTATTTCCCCATCACTAAATCTACCGACAGTTGCCATTCCAAGGCGCATATTGAGCTTCTTTACTATACCCTCTGACAAAGCCAAGTTAGCATTTCCAGAAAACACCATCACAGAGGTGTCACTCATCAAGCACTCCCACACGAATTAACTTAATAGAGGTAAATGGCTGGGCCGCAAGGATTCGAACCTTGGTATGCGGAGATCAAAACCCCGTGCCTTACCGCTTGGCGACGGCCCAATAATTAATCTATATCGCTACACTTCTTTAGCTTCGACAACAAAGGTGACTCATTAAGACCCTTTACTAAGTAAACCTGCCATTTCTTTGAAAGAAGATGGTAGGCACTGGTCGCGGCTTTTTCCGTATCAAACTGGGCAAAAACACAAGCGCCCGTTCCGGTTAATCTCGCTTCAGAAAATTGCGACAAATCAACCAAAGCATTTTCAACAGATTGGTAACGTTGACGAACCACTCCAAGACAATCGTTTTGGTGCTGACCCGCTATAAAGTCGGCTATTGTTATTGATTTACTATCCCGTGTCAAATCTTTAGCTAAAAATATTTCTTTTGTATCCACATGGCAGTCTGGCTTTATAACAACAACCCATTGTTCTGGAACACTTATCTTCTTAAGGTCATCACCAACTCCTTCCGCCCAGGATGAGTAACCGTATATAAATACCGGCACATCAGCCCCCAAAATCAAGCCCAATTCCATTAGCTTTTCAATAGACAGCCGCAAACCCCATAGCTCATTTAACACCAACAGCGTCGTTGCCGCATCAGAACTACCTCCGCCAAGCCCACCACCCATAGGCAAATTTTTTTCAACTTCAATGCAAACTCCTTGCTCATAACCTGTTTCTTCCCTTAACAGCATTGCCGCTTTGATTACTAGGTCGTCGGCTTCAAGGACTCCGGGTATCAGTTTTTGTAAACTGATCCGCCCATTCTCAACCGGATGAAAAATTATCCAGTCACATAAATCTATAAATTGAAATACTGTTTGCAACAAATGATAACCGTCATCTCGTTGCCCAGTAATACGCAGCATTAAATTCAATTTTGCTGGAGCGGGCCATTTTTGGGCCCAAGCAGAGTTAATATGTTGTGTTTGTATCATTGCAAAACCCAGTGATCGATGACTAACTTTAACTTGACCTGATTATTCATAACCATTAATTTGCGCGGCATAATAGTCATATTTATAGACTGCATTTGTTTATATTCGCTCAACCATCCTGCCTGATTGAAACCAAAATCAGTATCTTTAAATGAACCGAATGGTTCAGGCAACCCCACCACCCAATAGCGAAGAGATCGCACAGGAATAAACATGCCTAACTGCTGGTTAATAAACGCCTCTAACTGTGTTGATGACTGCACATCACCCGCACCACGATCTATCGTAATAACGTTTCCTGCTAATAAAATAAAAACCGCACCCTGACCCCAGAGGCCAGACAACTTTATTTTCTCTGCATCAGGACTGTGTTCCCAGTTTATATTCACCGTTCTGGAATCATTTTGTCCTGTCAATACCATTCGACCATCAAACGACCAATGCTTCAAGTTGTAAAGAGGCAGCATTGCACTCCTAGAATAATTAACATCCTTTTCGACAGGAACAACAGAACAGGCCGACAATAAAAAAATCAGCAACTGACAAACTACTACTCTCACTTTAAAACCTAACACTCTATTCTTCGCCGTCCAATATTCTCTTTTTAAAGTCCAGCAAATATTGATCTTCGGGCGCTTTTTTTATCGCCCCACTAAAGATTTTTTTGGCCTCATCTTTTCTACCTAAAGCCCACAATACTTCAGAAAGATGAGCCGCTATTTCATTCTCTTGCTGCTTTGCATAAGCACGCTCAAGATAAGACAAGGCAGATTCAAGTTTTCCCTGCTTAAACCGCAACCAACCAAAACTATCCATAATCACGGCCTCATTCGGCTTTAATTTGAGCGCTTGTTGCAAATATTTTTCTGCATCCGCATAGCGTGAAGCTTTGTCCAATAAACTATAGCCTAATGCATTTAAAGCATCAGCATCATCAGGATATTGAGTTAATAACTTTTTCAGATCAATTTCCAAAACATCAGGCCTGTTAAGCCGCTCTGCCAACAACGCACGCGCATATAACAAGTCTCGTTGATCTGGCTGAGCAATCAACGCATCGGTCAATAATTTAAAAGCTTTTTCATATTGCTCATTCTCAGTATATAAACTGGCCTGCATTAAAATAAGCCGTTGCTTTTGCTTTGGAAACTGTATAGACAATGTATTCAACCGAGCATCAGCTTCATCAAATTTTTTGTCTTTTATCAGTAACGACACGACTGAAAGTGCCGAATCAAAAGCAAATGGCCCTTCAGCTACTTTATCAAACCATGCCAAAGCTTTTGCTATATGCTCCCGTTTTTCTTCTATTTTTCCTAAATAAAAGCGGGCTTGATTTTGCCATTCAACTTCATCAAGTAACTGCTTAAAAATATCTTCAGCCTTCTCGTCACGATTTAATTGCAAATACACCAACCCAAGTGAAATTTGACTTTCAGCATCCTTTGGGTCGGCCAGAATAATTTCCTGATAAACCTCACCTGCTGTTTCATATTCCTCGGCTTTTATTAACACCTGTGCCAACAACTTTTTAAATTTATTATTTTCAGGGTAATTAAGAGAGGCATTTTTTAACAACATTTTTGCCTTATTTAAATCATCTGAAAACACCGCTATTTGCGCTTGAAATATTAATGCTTTATCCCAGCTAGGTTGAATATTCAAAGCCTGCAGCACTTTTTTTTCTGCCAGCACATGATTTTTCGCTTCCATAGCCAACAACGACTGTACAAAATAAACTACAGCATTATCAGAATTTTTCTCTGCCAAGGCATCTAGTACCTCATAAGCAAAATCAGGCTTACCATCTCTTTGCAGAACACTGGCTAATTCTAGCGCTGTCTTTTCAAACTCAGCTGGATCAGCATGCAGCACCGCATTTAAATGAGCAACCGCAGACTGTTTATTACCCGCCCTCAACGCTGACAATGCAGCGATTTTACTTGCTGTCGGATTTCCTGGATCTTGCTTCAACCATAAAGAAACCGCTTCATCTATTTTATTACCATCCTTCATATACATCGCAATTTTGGTGGCTTTTTCTGCAAATCGAGGGTCATGAACCCGATTAGCCGCTTCCATATAGCCTTCCAGGGCAATTTCATATTGCCCTCTTTGTCCCGCAAGCTCTGCCGCCATAAGGATATACATCACATTTGGATCTATCGCAGTTTTTATGTCACTATGCTTCGTTTTTTCCTTAGGTTCAGCTATTTTAACGGGAGCAATCACTTCTTCTTGTGTACTTGACTGCTCAGGCCAACTAGCGCAACCATTAAGAAAAATGAAGGTTATCAATAAAATCAATCTAAAAATTAACACACCATCGTCCTATTTATTTCGTACTTATATTGGGCTATAGATTAGCAGAAAAACCAGCCGAGTCAGACTGCTGATTTATAGCATTTAGATAAACTGATTATATTTCTTCGAATACCCTGACATAATACAGGCATTAAGGTTCAAGGTAAAAGGCGCAAGATGCAAGGTTAACGATTTAAAAATCTGGCTTTTTGCTTGTCAACTTTTGTTTTTTACCTTTTACCTTTCACCTTTAATCTATGCACATGACACTTCTTGCCGTTGGAATTAATTACAACACTGCGCCAGTTTCAATTCGTGAGCGCTTGTCATTCCCTGCCGAAATCCTGGAATCTTCCTTACAAGAATTGTTGCGCATCAAAGAAATCAGTGAAGCAGCCATTCTTTCAACCTGTAACCGAACAGAATTTTACTGCACCTCTGCAACAGCAAACAAGCAAGTTTTGATTGACTGGGTCGCCGAAAGCAAACAAATTAGCGCTGCCGACTTCACGCCTTATCTGTACTGTCATACCGATAGCGAACTGATACGGCACATGTTTCGCGTAGCCTGCGGACTGGATTCGATGATACTCGGCGAACCGCAAATTCTGGGGCAAATGAAAACAGCTTATCAGGCTGCCCACGAAGCAGGTACTTTAGGCAAGCGCCTAGGCAAACTTTTTCAGCACACGTTTACAGCCGCCAAAAAAGTGCGCACCGACACTGCCATTGGCTCCAGTCCGGTATCGGTAGCGTTTGCCGCCGTGCAATTAGCACAACAAATCTTCGATAAACTCAGTGAGCAGACTGCGCTTTTAATAGGTGCAGGCGAAACCATAGAACTCACCGCCCGACATTTATCACAACAAGGCATAGGCCGTATCATTATCGCTAACCGCACTTATGATAAAGCCCACGCGCTGGCTGCCCAGTTTAACGGCTATGCAATCGATTTATCCGAATTACCTGCTCACCTATCCGAAGCTGATATTGTTATCTCATCTACTGCGAGCCAACTGCCTATATTAGGCAAGGGCCGCGTTGAAAGTGCGCTCAAAAAACGCAAGCATAAACCGATGTTTATGGTTGATCTTGCTGTGCCTAGGGATATTGAGGCGGAAGTTGAACAACTCAGGGATGTGTATCTTTACACTATTGATGACTTGCAAAACACCATCGACCAAAATATGAATTCCCGCCGCCTGGCTGCAGAACAGGCTGAAGAAATAATAGACACGCAAGTGGACTATTTTTTAGCCTGGTTGCGTGCCCAAGGTGCGCAATCGACCATTCAGGACTATCGCTATCAAGCGGAACAATCTCGCGATGAAGCCCTACAAAAGGCTTTAAGCTTGTTAAAAAGCGGAGTTCCCGCAGAGCTTGCTCTTAACCGACTAGCTCACAGTCTGACCAACAAACTTATTCACACGCCCAGCGCGCAAATCAGAGCCGCCGCCGAAAACGAGCGCCATGATTTAATTGCCGCCGCCCGCGAAATCTTTAAATTAACCCATACGCAATGAAACCATCCATACAACACAAACTCGAAAACCTGTGCGAACGCTATGACGAAATCGCCGCTCTACTTTCAGAACCTGAAATACAAGGCAATCAAAATAAGTTTCGCTCTCTAAGCCAGGAATATGCTCAGATCAACCCCCTGGTTGATTGCTATAAACGCTATGAACAAATCTTGGAATCACTGGCCTCGGCTAAAGAAATGGCCAATGACAGCGATCCGGAATTAAGGGAAATGGCCAAAGAAGAAGTGAATGATGCCCAAAACCAGCTGGACGCTATCGATCATGAATTACAGGTGTTATTGCTACCCAAAGACCCCAACGATAATCGCAATATTTTTATTGAGATACGCGCCGGAACCGGCGGCGATGAGGCGGCTATTTTTTCCGGAGATTTGGCTCGCATGTACCAGCGCTATGCTGAACGCAAAGGCTGGCAAACCGAAGTCATCAACGAAAGCCATGGCGACCACGGTGGTTACAAGGAAGTCATCTTACGCGTTTCGGGTAAGGATGTTTATTCGCAGTTAAAGTTTGAATCCGGCGCGCACCGGGTGCAGCGCGTCCCTGAAACCGAATCACAAGGCCGTATTCACACCTCAGCCTGCACGGTTGCAATCATGCCAGAAGTTGACGAAGTTGATGCTATAGATATTAATCCCGCAGACCTTAAAGTGGACACCTATCGCGCTTCCGGAGCCGGCGGCCAACACATCAATAAAACCGAATCAGCAATACGCATTACTCACGTTCCTACCGGCGTTGTCGTGGAGTGCCAGGACGAGCGCTCGCAACATAAAAATCGTGCCCGAGCCATGTCCTTATTAGCATCCCGCCTGCTTTCTGCCGAGCAGGAAAAACACCATGCCGAACAATCCGCCACTCGAAAATTGCAAGTCGGCAGCGGTGATCGTTCAGAACGCATCCGCACCTATAATTATCCACAAGGACGCTTAACCGATCATCGCATCAACCTGACCTTGTATAAACTCGATGACATCATGCAGGGCGGACTGGAACATGTACTACAACCTTTGATCAGCGAACATCAGGCCGAATTGCTGACCCAGTTGGGCGAAGACTAGGCTATATGCACAGCATAAAATCCGTACTGACAGAAGCTGCCAATACACTGGCGTCTGATTCGGCCTTGCTAGATGCCGAAGTTTTACTCTGCCTAGTGCTTAACCAAACACGCTCCCATCTTCGCGCTTGGCCAGACAAACCGCTGCAAACAGAGCAGCTAAACGCCTTTAGAAGCTTGCTTGAACAGCGTCAATCAGGCATGCCTATCGCCTATATTACCGGTAACCGGGAATTTTGGTCCAGAGACTTTCAGGTCACACCTGACGTATTGATTCCAAGGCCCGACACCGAACTACTGGTTGAGCTTTGTTTAAAATTGATACTAACAGACAGCGCTTTCAAAATCCTCGATCTGGGCACCGGCTCAGGTATTATCGCAATTACGCTGGCGGCTGAATGTCCACATACACAGATCAGTGCCACCGATTTTAGCTTAGCGGCATTAAGCATCGCTCAGCGTAATGCCGAAAAACACCGCGTTGATAATATCGAGTTTTATCAAAGCGACTGGTTTACCCGTGTTCCCAATACCCAATTTGACCTGATAATCAGTAACCCGCCTTATATAGCTGAAGATGACATTCACCTGCAACAAGGCGATATCCGATTTGAACCAAAAACCGCCTTATGCGCCAAGGATCAGGGATTATCCGACATTAAAATCATCGCCGCCTCGGCACGCAATTACCTGAAACCCGGAGGACACTTGCTGATTGAACATGGCTACGATCAACAACACCGGACTCAAACTTTGTTTAAAGAATTGCATTACGATAAAATTCAAACCTATACCGACTTATCCGGGCAACCCCGTGTAACTTATGGCCTATGGAATCCATCATGACTCAAATTCCCCGCAAAATAACTAATCAACTACTGCATCTTGCACAAATCTCCCCAGATCATGAGGTATGCGGACTTATAGGCAGCAAAAACGGACTACCTAGCAGTTGCTATCCGGTTAAAAATATCGCCGAATTTGCTAATTTGCGTTTCCAGCTTGATGCCAGCCAGCAAATTTCAGCGATGGCTACTATGCGTGACCAGGGTGAACAGTTATTTGCCATCTATCATTCGCACCCGACCGCTCCGGCCACACCCTCCTCGACTGATTTAGAACTCGCAGCCTACCCCCAAGCACTGCACCTGATTATTTCACTCAATACCAAAGGAATTTTAGAAATGCGCGGTTTTAAAATAGATCATAAATTAGCGCAGGAAATTCCGCTGTCCTTAAGCTATTAATCCGTTTTTTGTTTTTCCCAGAAGGAATTCAGCTTTGTAGCCAGCCCTGACGCATATATATAATTGCAAGACCCCCATTTTTTTTGCGTGCGTCAGTCTTCTTTTGATCCAAGATTATCAGGTAACCGGATAAAACATGTGCAAAATAAATCCCTGCGTGGATTTCGCTTTTAAAAAACTGTTTGGCAGCGAAGAAAATAAAGACCTGCTGATTTCACTGATCAACGCCATCGTCTCCGAGCAGGAGCAAGTCGTTGAAGTGGAATTAAAAAATCCCTACAACCTAGCAGATTACCGAGCCGGTAAAATGTCCATCCTTGACATCAAAGCCAAAAGCGAAAGCGGCCGCTGGTTTAATGTTGAAATGCAAATCAGCGAAGACTACAACTTTGACAAGCGCGCTATCTACTACTGGGCAAAATTAGTCACCGAACAACTTAGCGAAGGCCGAATGTATAAAGAGCTAAAAAAAACCATCAGCATCAATATATTGGATTTTAACTTTATACCCGACACCCCCGAAGTCCATAACTGTTACAAAATCATTAATATCGCGACCGGCAAAGATGATAAGCTGCACGACATTTTTGAGCTACATTACATAGAACTTAAAAAGTTCACCAAACAACATGATCAAGTCACTAGCGCTTTAGATCGCTGGAGCACCTTTTTAACCAGAGCGCACGAACTTGATAAATATCACATAGCCGACGAACTAGCCTCCGATTTAGCCATAGTAAAAGCCATCGCTGCAGTCGATAGAATGTTTGATGAAGAAGAACGCCTAGTTTATGAAACTCGGATGCAATCCTTGGCCGATGTAGAAAGCAAGATTGCCTCAGCAGAGGAAAAAGGACGCGAACAAGGGCTAGAACAAGGCATAGATAAGGCGTCAAAAGCAATTGCCCTGAATATGCTGAGTAAAGAAATTGATATTGCCACTATAGTCGAAGTAACCGGTTTAGCTAAAAACGTTATCCGAAAATTATTGACCAAGCCGGTCGGGCCTTACAACCCCAACCAAAACATTTAAAGGTTATTACAATGTATGAAACTTAAGTGACGAGCTGCTACTAAGTAGCTTGTAATATATTTAAATGTATTCAATAATCAAGTTCATGAATACTTACAGACCAAATGAATTTAGAAAACTAATAGCAAAATCCACCCATACCTTACAAGTATGGGATAGAAAAGGGATTTTAAAAGCTCACAGGTCGCCTCCTACCAACAGACGATTCTATACCCATGACCAACTTTCTGAGATTCTTGGCATTAAAGAAAAACAAACACGTGGCTATCAGTTATTGCCATTGATGAAGCCATCGTTGAAGTGGGCGGTGGATTAAACTTAAAACGTAAACAGTTCGTTAGGATTATGTCATTAGTTGAAGCGAGGGCGATTCATACTTTAGTCATTGCCCACAAAGATCGCCTAGCCCGCTTTGGTATGGACTGGTTTGAACATTATCTTGAACAACACGGCTGCAAACTGGTCATTATCAACAATGACGCATTATCGCCAGAGTCAGAAATGGTGCAAGATTGTGGGCGATTATCCATTGTTTTTCATGCAGATTGTAAGGCCTGCCCCGCTATAAAAAAGTCATAAAGGAAGCTGCTAGTGATAACTCGAATAGCTTATAGCGACAAGATTAACCAAGGCAAGTTTGCGGCCTTAATCGAACAGGCCGAACGCCTTGGTATGGTGCGTTCAGAAGCTTGGGAGCGCTTCGGTTCCATTAGCGGAATCGGCTTACGCGATAGAACCATCCGGGATAACTGGCTTAAACAAGGCAAGCAGTTCAACGTCGGCGCAACGCCCTGGAAACAAACTTTGTGCGACGCGATAAGCAACATTAAAGCCTGTCGTGAAGCCGCAAAGTTTGACGTAAAGCAAGCCATCCGTCGGCACACTAAAGAAAAACTCGAACAAAAGCGCCTGTACACGGCGTTGAAATCCGATAAATACCTGGACGATCGTTATTTATCACGCACGATGCGTAAATATTTTAAGCGTGGGCATAATCATACCCATAATCAAATCATCGTTCGTTCTGACGATTACACCGTATTTACTTTGGGTGGTAGAGTCTGTGTCAAAATCCCCAGTTTAATCAAAGGCAAGCGCCTTGCCATTCCGTTAAGCACCACCGTAGCACCTAAAGGCAATTTACGGATTATTCTACGCAACGACAAAGTAGAAATTCACTATGCCGCCGAAGCCTTGAAAACTAACGATTGCGGCACTCAAACTATTGGCGTGGACAAAGGCTATACCGAAGTGTTGACCGATTCCGATGGCGTGCATCATGGCGTTACGCTGGGCGCGGTGCTGACGAAAGAATCAGATAAGCTAAAGCAAAAATATCAACGCAGAAACAAGTTAAAGTCTATTGCCAAAAAGAAACCCTGGGTGACAAAACACAACCTGGGACGCAAAAAACTGGACAAGCAAGCGATCATACACCAAGCGGGGGTTAGAACCATTGTGCATGAAGCTGTCAATCAGGTTATTGATAAGGCAGTGGTGATTGTCACCGAAGATTTAACCTCACCGATTGCCGGAAATAAGTTCGGTAAAAATGTGAGTCGCCGCTTGTCCGCTTGGACAAAAGGCGTTATTGCCAGCGCAATAGAAAATGTATCTCGCCGTAGAGGTTCTACGGTCGTTTACGTCAATGCTGCCTACACTTCACAAATGGATTCGTGCGACGGTTCTCTTTCGGGGAAGCGGTGCGGGGAGAAGTTTTATCGTGAAAACGGGGAGGTGTTGCAGGCAGATGTAAATGCCGCACGAAACGTTTTAGCAAGATTACACGACTCAGAGATAAGTCGATGGCTACCTTATAAACAGGTTAAAGCCATATTGTTAAAGCGAACCAGTGACTATCGGTTGAAACTGCTCAACCAGGACTCCAGTTGCAGGTTGAAAAGCCTATCAACGGAGAGCGACACTCAAATGAATATGTCTGTATATGAAATTTGAAGCAGGATACAAACCCCGTTATGCGTTATAAACAAAACGGCTCCCAACTTTTATATTTTTTCATATCTATTCTCAAATTTTATTTTTTTCTTAAAAGTTGAGGTGACAACTATTCTGGCGCAGGGGGTAGTGGAATACGTGATACCGGGCGGGTATTGAAAATCAATAAAAATACCGTCATCAAAACCTTAAGATGCAAGGCTGACAGTATCGTCCAGGTTAATCCGAAGATATTTGAACTAAGCGAAAACGGCGAGTTGAGTATCAGGTTAGAAGAGGCCTATATTGATGCGGAAGTCGATGAGCAGTGGTCTTGGGTAGGTAAGAAATCGAATCAACGCTGGCTCTGGCACGCGGTTAATCACGCTACCAATACCGTATTTGGCAAGCGCAAGGATGAGGTATTCAAAGAACTCAAAGCGCTGCTTGAGCCATTTAACATCCGGCGTTACTACACAGATGACTGGGGCGCATATGAACGCCATCTTGATTCTAATAAGCATGAGGTGGGTAAGTGTAATACCCAAAAAATAGAACGCAAAAATCTAAATTTCAGAACATGGATTAAGCGCCTAGCGCGCAAAACCATTTGCTTTTCGAAGTTAGAGTTGATGCATGATACCGTCATCGGTTTGCTGATTAATAAAGTCGAATTTGGGCTCAATATTTACACATGATTACAGATTTAACCCACTACCCAAAAAATAGTTAGCGAAATACTCTTTAATTACATAGCCTTTGTAGCCGCAGCAAATAATAAAATCATGCAGTCCGTGAGCCGAATAAGTCTTCATGATATGCCATAGATCCGGTTTTCCACCCACTTCAATCATGGACTTGGGTCGAACTGAAGATTTTTCGCTAATGCGCGTGCCCAAACCTCCTGCGAGAATAACTACTTTCATATTTTGACCTTTGTTTTTATTAACTTAATATCAAATTCATCGCTTATCAATAATTGTTGACGGGCACGTTGCGCTTTTTTCGCGATTAAAGCTGCTCTTACAAAGGTGTTGTAAAGCTGTGTAGCCATTTATTGGGCTTTAAATTCATGTTGGTGCTCTATAAACCACCGGTAGGTATTGGCCAAGCCCTCTTGTAAGGCAATTTTGGGTTGCCAGTCCAATGACTTGATTTTACTGACATCCATGAGTTTTCTGGGCGCACCATCCGGTTTGCTGCTATCCCAGATAATGTCACCTTTAAACCCGACAACGCGCTGAATGGTTTCCGCCAATTCACGGATGGTCACATCGGTGCCGGTACCAACATTAAGATGCGACAGCATGGGTTCGGTGCAAGCTTGATAGTGCTCCTTGCTTAAGCCCAGCACATGCAAGCACGCAGCGGCCATATCATCAACATGCAAAAATTCGCGCCTAGCGGTGCCGGTGCCCCAGAGGTTAACGGTCGCTGCTTGGCTGGTTTTGGCGTCATGAAACTTTCTGATCATGGCAGGAATAACATGACTGTTTTCTAAATGAAAGTTGTCATTTTCGCCATAAAGATTGGTCGGCATCACTGAGCGATAATCGGTGCCGTATTGACGGTTGTAAGATTCGCACAGTTTGATGCCGGCAATTTTGGCGATGGCATAAGGCTCATTGGTGGTTTCCAAGATGCCGGTCAATAGGGCACTTTCTTGCATCGGTTGGGTGGCTAGTTTGGGGTAAATACAGGAACTACCCAAAAACAGGAGTTGCTGGCAACCGATCGCCCAGGCTTGATGGATGATGTTGGCTTCCATCATCAGGTTTTGGTAGATAAATTCAGCAGGATAAGTGTTGTTGGCATGAATGCCACCCACTTTGGCCGCTGCCAGGATCACTTGCTGTGGCTGTTCTTGTTGCATAAAATCACGCACAGCGGCCTGGTCGGTTAAATCCAGTTGAGCATGCGTGCGCACGACGGTATTTTGATAGCCCGCGTCGTGTAACTGCTTAACAATGGCGGTTCCCACCATGCCACGATGTCCAGCGACATAGATCTTTTGTTGGTTATCGGTCATGTGTTTATTCCCGGCTAACGGCAACGTTAAAGCCTTGTGCTTTTAACAGGGCATGTTTTTTGGCTTCATCAAGATCACAGGCGACCATTTCAGCGATCATTTCCTGTAAGGTAATTTGCGGCACCCAACCCAATTTTTCTTTGGCTTTGCTGGGATCCCCCAACAAGGTTTCCACTTCAGCGGGTCTAAAATAACGCGGATCAATAGCGACAATGGTTTGGCCGACGGTTAAGCCAGGTGCTTTACTGCCTTGAATCTCGTCAACAATGCCTTTTTCGTCAACTCCGGTGCTTTCCCAGCGAATAGTAACACCCAGTTCGCCGGCGGCCATTTCAATAAACTGTCGTACCGAGTATTGCACACCGGTGGCGATAACAAAATCTTCGGGTTGTTCTTGTTGCATCATCATCCATTGCATGCGCACAAAATCCTTGGCATGTCCCCAGTCTCTGAGTGAATCCATGTTACCCATGAATAAACACTGCTCCAGACCCATGGCGATATTACTCAGGCCACGGGTTATTTTACGGGTAACAAAAGTTTCGCCCCGGCGTGGCGATTCGTGGTTAAACAGCACGCCGTTACAGGCATACATATTGTAGGCTTCACGATAATTGACGGTAATCCAGTAGGCGTAAAGTTTGGCGACGGCATACGGCGAACGCGGATAAAACGGCGTGGTTTCTTTTTGCGGTATTTCTTGTACCAATCCGTAAAGCTCTGAGGTGGAGGCTTGGTAAAAACGGGTTTTCTTTTCCAGTTTTAAAAAACGGATGGCTTCGAGCAGACGCAGTGTACCAATGCCGTCCACATCAGCGGTGTATTCTGGCGATTCAAAAGATACGGCCACATGACTCATTGCACCCAAATTGTAGACTTCATCCGGTTGGGTTTCACTGATAATACGGGTTAAGTTGGAGCTGTCTGTTAAATCACCGTAATGCAGATAAAACTTGGGATCTGTGATGTGAGGATCTTGGTAGATATGATCAACCCGTTGCGTATTAAAAAGTGACGAACGCCGTTTGATACCATGAACTTCATAACCTTTTTCCAGTAACAATTCGGCAAGGTATGAACCATCTTGTCCGGTAACACCGGTTATTAATGCAACTTTTTTAGTCATGATTACTTCTGTTGGTTGGTTAAATCATTAAAAATTATTATCACCACGAAGGCGCGAAAATTTTTCTTTCTTCGTGTTTTCGTAGTGAATTAAAACAGTCGCATACTGCTTCAAATTTCATATGCAAACATATTCATTTGAGTGTCGCTTTCCGTTGATAGGTTTTTCAACCTGCAACTGGAGTCCTGGTTGAGCAGTTTCAACCGATTGGCACTGGTTCGCTTTAACAATATGGCTTTAACCTGTTTATAAGGTAAATTCAAATCTTCAGCTTGACCCAAAATAGCGATCACTATAATCCGCCATGCCGACTCGTCCACTGTAAAAAATAGGCTGTACCATCCCTCTACATAGCAAACGCGAATCCCATACTCTCGATCAAAATACGGACATAACTGCCAGTTACTTTTTAACGACAAAACTGCATTACTCAATGCCAAAATTCGTCGACTCTTTGGTTTTTAGCTTAATGACATATTTCTCTACTCTCTCACGATCTCGTTCCGCACTCTGAGTAATTTCAAGCCGATAGTATTTATCCGGCATGACGAGTGGCCATACTGGTGAAAATTTCCTCGGCGTCCTGCACTGGTTCGCACAACGATAATTCGTATCGCTGCTTTATAAAGTCATTCAGCTTTGCCGCATTGTGACTTGCATGAACTGACGGTATAGGCTGTTCGTCCACTACAATTACCAACTCATGTCGACCAAGACGAACAGTTTCGGGCAACTTGATAGTGATGAGTCTATCGGGCAAAACGTCATAATTTATATTTAGCGTCAACATGATGTATCTCCTTTTTAATCTGTAGTGCTCATGCACCTATTAATTGGTGTCATACCCATGTTATGTAAGCCTCGACGATTTCCAATGCGCGTCCTAGTGACTGGTTATGGTTGCCAGACATTTCGGCGATGATTCTAAGCGCTTAACCCAACTGGCATAGAGACTTACATTGAACAGTCGTGTGTCTGTTTTAAGCAGTAAGTTGCCTTCTCGCCTAACAATTTCTAATACTCGATGTTCCAGTTTTTAGTTTTTTTGTAGTCTGATTCATGAAAAACTCATCCAGCAGCTCGGTACTGCAGCGAAGCCGTCGAACCTAATCGTCCTAAATCTCTCCCAACCATATGTTTACCCGAAGGCATTAACTGAAAAACCT
>CANNNV010000054.1 GCA_947506155.1 Methylococcaceae bacterium | reverse complement strand
TCCCGCAATCTCCCTTCGACAATGATTACAACCGGCTCTCACTGTTGCCAGTGACGAAAAGAACCTTCGGGGCTTTACCTTTCCCCAGCGTGATCCGATCCTTTACAAACTGCGAACTAAGGAAGCATTCGCTGGTAAGTCTTAACGACCCGTTGTAATCGTAGCACTGTGTTAGCGCTTAGTCTGGTCAACCTAGCTTTTACAAGCTCCGTCTTTCAGGGCGGGGTGATTGACTGGTAGTCATGCGCTTAAAAACTTCCAAGTAAATAATATGACATTATAACTAAACAACCAGCACGCCTTACTTCTAAGCAATGGGGATATTTCCGTTTAGTTCTTAGGATTCAAAAATGGTCAACTACTCCGCCCAAGGCGAATGAATTCACTCCACACACGCCGAAGTACCTTAAACTTGCTCACGTTAAAACATGCAGGTTTCTAAGGTACTGATAGAGGCGTTGCATTTGATTCCCAGCCCCCGCCCAAAGCCTTGTACAACCCGGTCAGCGCAGTAGCAGTAGCGGTTTCGCTGACCGCCAGGCGCTGTTGATCCTGTAGCAAACGCAATTCGGCATCCAGCACCGTCAAGAAGTCGTTAATGCCTTGGTCAAAGCGCAGATGCGCCAAGTCATGGGCCTTAGCGCTGGCCTGGGCAGCAGCGGCTAGCAACTCTCGGCGTTTATTTTCCCGGTTGTAATTAACCAACGCGTTTTCCGTTTCTTCCAGCGCATTCAGCACCGTCTGCTCGTACTGGGCCAGACTGGCCTCGGCACGCGCATCTGCCGCTTTGATTCTGGCATAGACACGGCCCAGATCCAATGCGGCCCAGGAGATGCGCGGACCCAGAGAATAGGAGTCAGAACGGGCGGCACCGATACCCGAAAAAGTGCTGGCTTCAAGCGCAATCGTGCCGACAAACGTGACTTTTGGAAACAAATCGGCAGTCGCCACGCCGATACGGGCGGTAGCCGCTGCCAGCGTGCGCTCGGCCATTCGGATGTCAGGCCGACGGCGCAACAGTTCGGCTGGCTTGCCGATCTTAATAGTCTCGGGCATTTTGGGCAACGGTAAAGCCTGAGACAATTTTTCAGTCAACGCACCCGGAAGCTGGCCACTAAGTACGCTAAGACGGTGCATGGCTTGATGGATCAAACTCTCCAGAGGCAAAACAGTGGCTAGCGTGGTATCAAGTTGCGCTGTTGCTCGGGCTGTATCCAGTTCGGTGCCGCGTCCATTTTCAAGTTTAACCCGGGTTATCTCCAGGGTTTGCGTCTGGTTTTGGGCATTTTTTTTCGCCACAGCCAGCTGATTTTGCAGACCGCGCAATTCAAAATAGTTTCGACCCAATTCGGCAATCAGGCTGACCTTGAGATCCTTGAGACCGGCTTCCTGCGCATCGACTTCATCGCCACTGGCTTCGACGTTGCGGCGCACCCGACCAAAAAAATCGATTTCCCAGAAAGCATCAAAACCGGTGTTATACAGCTTCAGGTCACGCGGCGCATAATTTAGATTATTCATCGCGCCAAGACTGCGTTTTTGCTCAGTATAATTGGCGCGTGAAGTCACCGTAGGCGCGAGATTTAACCCGGACTCCATGTATAAGGCCCGTGCTTCCTGAAAGTTAGCGCGCGCAGCCTGAAGATCGCGATTATGCAGCAGCGTCTGCTTGACCAGCTCGGTCAAGCCCTGATCTGCAAACAGCTGCCACCAGGATATTTCCACCGCCTGTTCGGAAAATCCCGGATTAACTGCATTATTGAATGCCTGGCCAACCTCCGTGGACGGGGTCTTGTAATCAGGGCCGACCGCACAGGCGCTTAGTGTAACCGCACAAAACAGCGCCAATGCCGTTGGTTTTAATGATAGCTTAATCATAAATCGTGTCCGGAAATCGAAATAGTGGGGGACTTGTTCCAGCGTTCCGATAAGGCCTGCGCCAGTACATAAAACACCGGCGTCAACAGCAAGCCAAACACCGTCACGCCGAGCATGCCGCTAAATACCGCTGTACCCAGCAATTGCCGCGATTCTGCGCCGGCTCCCTGAGCGATAACCAGCGGAAATACGCCCATGATGAAAGCAAAAGACGTCATTAAAATTGGCCGTAACCGAATTCGGGCAGCCTCGATAGCCGCATCGAAACGGTTAAGACCAGCCTCCTGGCGGCGTTTGGCAAACTCCACAATCAAAATGGCATTCTTGCTGGCCAGTCCGACCAGGACAATGAAGCCAACTTGAGTGAAGATGTTATTGTCCATGTCACGCAACCAAACTCCGGCCAGCGACGACAAAATGCACATCGGCACGATCAAAATCACCGCAAATGGCAAGGACCAGCTTTCATACTGGGCCGCCAACGCCAAAAATACGAAAATCACGCTGAGCGGAAAAACCAACAGCGCAACGTTTCCAGCCAGCACCTGTTGCAGACTAAGTTCTGTCCATTCAAAATCAAAACCCGGGGGCAATTCGGCGCCCAGCAGTTTGTTCATTACGGTAAGCGCTTGGCTGGTACTGACTCCCGGCAAGGTGCTGCCATTAATTTCGGCAGCCGGGTACATATTGTAACGGGTGATCTTGTCGGGGCCGGTAATGTCCTTGACCGACATTAAAGCTCCCAGCGGCACCATGTCGCCCTGAAGATTTCGCGTTTTCAGTTCGGCAATATCCGCAGGCTGCATCCGGAACTTTGAATCGGCCTGTGCGACCACCTGATAGGTTCGGCCAAAACTGTTAAAGTCATTGACATAGAGCGAACCCAGATAGATCTGCAAGGTGTCAAACACCTCTTTCAACGGCACATCCATAGACTTGGTGCGGGTGCGATCCACATCGAGAAATAATTGCGGCACCCCGGCGCGAAAAGTCGTAAACAGCCCGGCTAATCCCGGCTGCTTATTGCCCTGGGCGATCAACTCGTTAACCGTATTTTGCAGCGCAGCGATGCCGGCATTGGAGCGATCCTGAACTTGCAGTTTGAAACCGCCCACCGAACTCATGCCCCGGATCGGCGGTGGCGCAAATACCGCAATACGTGCGCCTTCAACCTGCGCCAGCCGCTGTTCCAGGCTTTTGATTACCGCATTGGCATGTAAGTCCGCATGACCGGCCCGCTGCTCGAAGCCATCAAGCCTGGCGAACAAGGTCGCGACATTGGACTGGCTGGCGCCGCTCAAAATGGAAAAACCCGCATAGGCATTCACATGCTTGACGCCCGGCGTTTCAAGCATAATTCGCGTCGCCTGTTGCACCACATCCTCGGTACGCGCCAAGGAGGCTGCGTCGGGCAGTTGCGCATAGAGGATCAAATAGCCCTGGTCCTGCTGGGGAATGAAACCGGTAGGTACTTTTTCAAACGCTAAAATATTAAGCCCGTTAAGCCCGGCATAAAGCACCAGCACCACCACGGTCATGCGTATCAACCTGCCGACCAAACGCGCATAGCCGTCGCTGAACGCGTCGAAAAACCGGTTAAAGCCTTTGAAGAACCAGCCAAACAAATAATCGAATAATCGGGTAAAGCTGTCCTTATTCCCATGCGCCCTATCCAGCAATAATGCGCATAAGGCAGGACTCAGGGTCAAGGAATTGAACGCTGAAATCACCGTGGACACCGCGATAGTCAAGGCAAACTGCTTGTAAAAAGCGCCAGAAACGCCCACGATAAACGCAGTAGGCACGAACACTGCGACCAAAACCAGCGCGGTCGCAATGATCGGGCCGACCACTTCGTCCATAGCTTTTCGGGTCGCATCCCTGGCCGACAAGCCAAGCGCGATATGGCGTTCCACATTCTCCACGACCACGATCGCGTCATCAACCACGATGCCGATGGCCAGCACCAGTCCGAATAAGGACAAGGTATTTAGCGACAAACCCATAGCCGCCATTACCGCGAAAGTACCGATCAACGAAACCGGTACCGCCAGCAACGGAATGATGGTGGCGCGCCAGTTTTGCAAAAAAATCACCACCACAAGAACCACTAGCAGTAACGCCTCGAACAGGGTCTTGATCACCGCGTCGATGGATTGCTGCACAAACACCACGGTGTCGTAAACCAGCAGATAATCTAGGCCTTCCGGAAAACGCGGTTTGAGCTTTTCCATGGCATCGACCACCGCTTTTTTGGTTTCCAGTGCATTGGAGCCAGGCAACTGGAAAATCGCCAGACCCACGGTAGGCTCGCCATCGAGCAACAGGCCCGAATTGTAATCTTTGGCGCCCAGCTCGATCCGGGCCACATCCTTGAGATAAGTTACCTGAGCGTCTTTGCCTTTTTTAATCACAATTTCGGCGAACTGCTCGGCATTCGAAAGCCGCCCTGTGGTGCTGATGGTATATTGAAAGTCGCTATGTTCCCGGCTAGGTTGTTGCCCAACCACACCGGCCGCAACCTGCACGTTTTGCTCGCGGACGGCTGCAATCACCTCGGCGGCGGTGAGATTTCTGGCGGCAATTTTCTCAGGATTTAGCCACAGCCGCATGCTGTAGTCGCGGGCGCCGAAAACAAGAATATCGCCGACGCCGGGCAATCTGGCCAAGGTATCCTTAAGCTGCAGCAGCGCATAATTGCTTAAATAAACGCTGTCGTAGCGCTTATCAGGCGAAACCAGGTTGACCACCAGACTCAAATCGGGGCTGCGCTTTTTAACGCTGAGGCCTTGCCGACTCACTTCCTGGGGCAATCGTGGCTCGGCCAGCGCCACCCGGTTCTGCACCAGCACTTGGGCTTTATCCAAATTGGTGCCCGGCCTGAAGGTAATGGTCAACGCCATGCTGCCGCTGTTAGTCGATTGGGAGGACATATACAGCATATCCTCGACGCCGTTAACCTCCTGCTCGATAGGCGTAGCTACGGTTTCGGCCACTACCTGCGCGTTGGCGCCCGGATAGGTCGCACTGACCACGACGGTGGGCGGCGCGATCTCGGGATACTGGGCGATAGGTAAACCTATCAGCGCCAAGCCGCCGACCATGATGATTACGATGGACAAAACCGAGGCAAAAATCGGTTTGTCGATAAAAAAATGGGTGAATTTATTCATGGTTTAATCTGTCCTTCGCCCCATGAAATCCGTTCAGGATTCACCTTGACCCCCGGCTTGAGCTTTTGCAGACCTTCGATTACCACCCATTCTTCAGGCTTGAGGCCTTGGGTAATCACTCGGGATTGACCGATATGGGCGCCTAGTTCTACTTTGCGATATTCCACCTGATTATCCTGGTTGACCACCCAGACAAAACGTTGCGCCTGATCGGTGCCGATAGCCCGGTCGGGCAGCAGAATACCCGGATACGGCGCGCTGCCACGTACCCGCATACGGGCAAAAAAACCGGGGCTTAATAGCTCGTCCGGATTAGCGAATACACCGCGCAAACTTAAGGTGCCGGTCGCGGCATCTTCACGCGGCGCGATATAATCCAGATGGCCCGTATGCGGGAAACCGATCTCATCAGCCACTGCCAACTCCACCGGCGTTTGTTGCTCGCCCAGACTGCCCAGGCCAACTTTTTTCGCCTGACGCCGGTATTTCAGTACCGAGCGCTCATCGGCATCGACATAAACATAAACCGGATCGATAGACACAATAAAACTCAACAAGGTGACATCGGCACTGACCACATTGCCGGCGGTGATCAGTTCGCGACCGATTCGGCCATTGATCGGGGCGTTAACGTTGGTAAATTCCAGATTCAACTTCGCCGTGTAAACCGTGGCCTCGGCAGACTGGACAGCGGCCACGGTTTCCCTGAGTCCTTTGCTACGGGCATCATGTTCCTCTTCGGAAATGGCTTTGACGTTAAATAAGCGCTGGGCGCGTGCCAGATCATTTTTCGCCAGTTCGTGTTTGGCGCTTGCGCGTTCGAGTTCGGCTTGGGCATAGTGCAGTTGCGCGATAAAGGGTTTGGGATCGATCTGGAATAACAGCTCGCCTTTATTAACCTTGTCCCCGGCCTTGAAGTTGACTTTGTCCAGATAGCCACTGACCCTGGCGCGCACCTCGACCGAATTAACCGCTTCAATACGGCCAGTGTATTCGTCCCATTCCGTGATGTCCTCTGCCAGTGGCTGTGCGATCTTGACCTTGGCCAACGGTGCAGCACCCGGTTTGGCGGCCGAATTATCAGAACTGCTGCAACCGATTAAACTCACCAGTGTGATTATAACCAGCAGTAAGCCCAGCCTGTCGCTTTGTTTTTTCATATATTTTACACTCTGTATTTTAGTTTTCATGCAGCATGCCACGCAGGTAAAAATCCACAACCCGTGAAACCAGATGATTTTTTTCCTCGGCAGAGGGTCGCAGCGTCTTAGTCAACAGGCAGCGCAGATGCAGATCGCCTCTAAGCATGCTGAAAAAAGCATCTGCTGCAAAGGCCGGATCAGCAATAGTAAAGCGACCTTCCGCATTCAAGCGTCGAAAATATCCTTCCAGCTGAGTCAATGCCGCTTGCGGGCCGCTTTGATAAAATAACTGCCCCAGTCCCGGAAACTCGGGGCTTTCGGCTACCACCAGCCGATAAATGGCCAGCGCATCTTCGGCAAAAATCAGCTCCACGGCAGAGCGTGCGATTTGAGTCAATTTGCTTTTCACATCATCCGACTCGATGGTGACTTCAGTCATGGTCTGTAACAAGGAACCGCAAAGTCCGGAGATAACCGCTGCCAGCAGCTCATTTTTACTGTCGAAATGTTTGTACAATGTTGCTTTGGAAACCGGCGCAGCCTGGGCGATTTTTTCCATGCTCACGTTACGGTAGCCGTGCGCCAGAAACATCCGGCTTGCGCCGCTGAGTATGGCTAAGCGCTTGGGATCAAGAGGTTCTAGGGTCATGATTTTATTTTTTGCGCAATTCATAATGTTCCGGTAGACTAAACTAAACCGTTTAGTTTATCAAGGCCACTATGTCTCGCTTACGTTCTGTGTTACTGATTTTATTGCTAGTCGTTCCGCTCACTACCGGAATAGTCTATTGGTTGCTGGACAGACAGCAGTATGAAACGACTGACGACGCCTATTTGCAAAGCAATATCGTGTTAATTAGTCCACGGGTACAAGGCTATGTGACACACATAGCCATCAACGACAATCAAGCCGTCAAACAGGGAGACCTGCTGGTAACCATAGATGATCGGGATTATCAGGCTAAAGTTGTGCAAGCCCAGGCCAATGTTACTGCGGAAATCGCGCATATAGAGCGTCTGCGTGGGATGAAACTATCTCAACGGGCGCATATCGAATCGGCTACTGCCACTATCTCAGCGGTACAAGCCAAGCGGGAACAGATACAAAAGGATTTACAGCGTTTTCACACGCTGCTCGAACGGGGTTCTGCATCCAGACAATCTCTGGATAAGGTTCAGTCGGAATCCAAACAGGCGGCGGCCGAACTCAAAGGTTCAGAGGCTGCATCCAGCGCCGAATACAGCAAGTTAGCCACATTAGACAATGAAATCAGCGAATCGGTCGCCCGCTTGGACACAGCCAAAGCCTTGCTAACCCTGGCGAAAATCGATCTGGAACATACTGTAATTAAGGCGCCGGTAGATGGCATCATCGGTAATCGCGGCGTACAACTCGGCCAACTGGTACGACCTGGCGTTGCTTTGGCCTCGCTGGTGCAAAACCGCACTATCTGGGTGGACGCTAATTTCAAGGAAACCCA
The DNA here is from genome assembly GCA_947506155.1 of Methylococcaceae bacterium. Lineage (GTDB taxonomy): Bacteria > Pseudomonadota > Gammaproteobacteria > Methylococcales > Methylomonadaceae > Methylobacter_A. The sequence goes on along the minus strand of CANNNV010000054.1, from coordinate 9,038 downwards.
GCTGGAACACATGCGTTTAGGCCAGCCGGTCAGCATCAAAATAGACGCTTATCCCGATCTGGCTTTGACCGGAACAATAGACAGCTTTGCCCCCGCCAGCGGTTCCGAATTCAGTATCCTGCCGGCTGAAAATGCCACCGGTAACTTCACCAAGATCGTGCGCCGGGTGCCGGTAAAAATAGTCTTCAATACCGCTGATGCTGCCGCGTTATTGAGGCCGGGCCTGTCAGTTGAAACCAAAGTAAAAGTGCATTAAGCCCGTGGCTAACACAGAACAGGGACTGACTACGGGCCAGTGGCTGGGCTTTTTCAGCATGGCGATAGGCGTGTTCATGGCGGTGCTGGACATTCAGGTGGTCGCCAGTTCCTTACAAGAAATTCAGGCCGGATTGTCCGCTACCCAGGATGAAATAGCCTGGGTGCAAACCTCTTATTTGATTGCCGAAGTGATCGTCATTCCGCTGTCCGGCTGGCTGGGCCGGGTGTTCTCGACTCGCTATTTATATGTCATCTCTGCCGGGGGCTTTACCCTGGCCAGCCTGCTGTGTGCCTTCGCCTGGAATCTGCCGTCGATGATCGTGTTTCGTTGTTTGCAAGGCTTTCTTGGCGGCGCCATGATTCCGATGACTTTCACGATCATTTTCATTTTATTCCCCCCGCGCTTGCAGCCCGCCATGACCATCGTGCTAGGTTTGATTGTAACCATGGCGCCGACTATCGGTCCGGTGCTGGGTGGTTATTTAACCGAAACTTACAGCTGGGAAGTGCTGTTTTTGATCAACATTCTTCCCGGCATACTGGTGTGTTTTTTCGTATGGAAGTATTTGGACATTGATCAGCCCGACTGGGAATTGTTGCAGAAAATAGATTTCGTCGGCATCCTGCTGATTGCGGTATTTTTGGGCTGCATGCAGTTTGTACTTGAAGAAGGCGTGCGCAAACAGTGGTTTGAAGATCACTTGATTGTTGCGTTAACCTTAGTTGCGGTAGTTAGCGGTATTGCGATGCTGATCTGGGAGTTAAAAAATCCTCACCCGATTATCGATCTTTATGCGTTCGGTAATATCAATTTCGCTATAGGCTGCGGCTACAGTTTTGTCCTGGGCATCGGGCTTTATACCATGATTTATTTGACGCCGATTTACCTAGCTAGCGTGAAAGGACTGAACAGTCTGCAAATCGGCTACTATCTGATGGTCGTGGGTGTCTTTCAATTGCTCTCGGCATTTATAGCCGGGCCTTTGGAGAAAAAAATCGATTTGCGCTGGATGCTTTGCTTAGGCTTTGGTTTGTTCGCGCTGGGTTCCTGGATGAACGGGAATTTAACCAGTGAATCCGGTTATTGGGAGTTTTTTTATCCTCAAGCTATTCGCGGCACCGCATTGATGTTGTGTTTTTTGCCAATCAACACCCTGACCCTGGGTCGGTTGCCGGTCGAAGAAATCAAAAATGCCAGCGGGCTTTATAACTTGATGCGCAACCTGGGCGGCGCGATCGGGCTTGCTGTTGCCAATAGCCAAATGATTTATTCAACCAAAGCCCATTATGCAGTCTTGCGTGAGTCAATTACTGCAACCCATTATCAGGCCCAGGACATGCTCGATGGCTTAACTGCTTCCATGGAGCAAATGAACCTGCCTTCCCCTGATTTGGCAGCCTTGGCACAAGTCACCCGACTGACTTTGCGGGAAGCCGAAGTGATGACTTTTAATAACCTGTTTCATACTATCGGCTTCATTTTCCTGGCGGCACTGGCTGTTGCACCCTTTCTAAAAAAAGTAGATGGAGAAAAGGCCAGCGCCATTCACGAATAGTTTGTTGACATCCTCCCCCACCTAAAGGAAGGGGATTCCTATTTTACTAGGAGTGAGTATGTATCGCTACTGCTCACTGGTTTCTGCTGCTGACGACATTACTGCACCGTTCACTTCACAGACTAGCCCCGTCTATCCGACGGTCATTTCCCCATTGCAAAATTGACATAAATAATTACATCAAAGTTATCTTAAGTTCAGATTAAGACAGGCATTGGAAAAATAGAACGCAGATTAATAGGATGAGCGAATAATTCAAAAAATCTTAATTATCCGCTCATCTGGGTTTGATTACATGGGCTAACGTTATCGTGAATTACGCGCTATGCAATAACAGCAGGAAATTGCATAGTCATGCAATGCAGACTGCCGTATTGATGGACTAGAGGCTGACAAGGGACTGCAATAATCTTGCGACCTGGAAAGCAGTCCGCCAGACGTTCCAGCGCAACGGCATCCATAGAGTCACCATAAACCGGTACCAATACGGCATGGTTGATGATTAGAAAGTTGGCATAATTGGCCGGCAGTTGTTGGCCGTCTTCGTCATAAATGGGTTTCGGCAGCGGCAACGGTACCAAATGATAAACATCGTCGTTTTCGGTTCTTAATGCTTGAAGCTGGGTTTCCATGAATTTCAGGCCGTTATAATGGCTATCTTCTGGATCGTTACAGCTGGTATAAGCAATGGTGCTGGCCGAGCAAAAGCGTGCCAGCGTATCAATATGGGCATCTGCATCATCACCACTCAGATTTTCTTGGTCCAGCCAGAATACCCGTTTTGTACCCAGATGTTCAAGCAGTTGCTGCTCTATGTCTTGTTGGCTCAGACCTTGGTTCCTGTTCGGGTTTAACAGGCATTGTTTGGTGGTCAGCAGGGTGTTTATGCCGTCAGTTTCGACACTGCCGCCTTCCAGTATAAAGTCGATGTCGGTATGACTGGCGTGTTTAAAGGCTTTGGCGTTTAACAGTTTGTGATTGAGATCATTGTCATGTTGGTGCGAATATTTATCGCCCCAGCCGTTGAATAAGAAGTTGCGATGCACGATGGCGCCGTCTTTTTCGACGCTGAGAAAAACGGTATCCCTGACCCAAATGTCATTCACCACCGCGTGGATGAACTCAATGTTGTCAGTTGTGCTGATCAGAGCCTCGATATGCTGCTGATGGTTGTCATCGCGGCAGACGATAAGCAGTTTTTGATATTGGCTGATGGTATCGCTAATAACACTGTAGGATTGCTCTACCGCGTCGAGATTGCGAAAATCACCGGTTTTATGTGGCCAGGCGATTAAGACGGCGGCTTGTTTTTCCCATTCTGCTGGAAATCTGTTCATGTTTTTAGTTCCCTGTAGTTGTATGTTCCGGCTGTAAGCCGAAATCTGAGTGGAGCAACATTTCTTTAGCATGTGCCAGTGTGTTGGCGGTGATATGGATACCGCCGAGCATTCTGGCAATTTCTTCAATGCGTTCTTCCGTTTCTAGTAACCGGACCGTGGAAGACGTCATATCGGTTTTATTATTTTTTTCAACGTAAAGATGGTGATGCGCTTGTGCAGCGACTTGTGGAAGGTGAGTGACGCACATGACTTGCCGGTTATGGCTTAAGCTACGCAGTTTTTGTCCGACGATTTCGGCAATGCCTCCGCCTATGCCTGAGTCTACCTCATCAAAAATCATGGTCGGGGTGGTTTTATCACTGGAGGTGGTGACTTGAATTGCCAGGCTGAGCCGCGATAACTCACCGCCGGACGCCACTTTAGCCAGTGGTTTTGCGGGCAGGCCGGGATTGGCGCTGACCAGAAATTCGATTTTATCGTTGCCGTTAAGCTTGGGCGTGGCGTTATCCAGTGCGAAAATAGTAATCAGAAATTCGCCTTGCGGCATGCCCAGATCCTTGATCATCACGGAAATCTGTTGTTGCAGCTTGTTGCCGGCAAGTGATCGTTGCTCAGACAGTTGGGTGGCAAGTTGATGATATTCTCCCAGCAGTTGTTCGGCGCTAGCGGTCAAGGCATCAATACGCTCACTGCTGTGAGCCAGACTATCCAGTTCACGCTCCAGTTTGAGCACCATTTCTGGCAGTTGCTCGGGAGGCGTGTGATGTTTCCGGCTTAAGTTTTGCAGTATCCCGATTTGGTTTTCCAGTACCTCCAGTAGCTGTGGATCCGCTTCTTGCGCTTCCAGAAAGCGCCGTAATTGCAAACAGGCCTCTTCAAGTTGAATTTGAGCCTCGGAAAGCAGCGTGCAGATGTTATTGATCTCGGGTGCAAACTGAACAATATGGCTTAACTCGTTAAGACTATGGTTTAGCAGTTGGTTGACCGACTGCTGGTCATTTTCATAGAGCAGATCGCTCTGGGCCTGGCCGGTAGTTAAAATTTGTCCCAGATTAGCCAGCTTTCCGTGTCGTTCCAGCAGTCCGGCATAGTTAAAATGCTCCAAATCTAGCTGTTTCAGTTCTTCAAGCTGATAGTTCAGCAATTCCTCGCGTTCGGTTTGATCGATGCTGGATTTGATCAGGCTAGATAACTCTTTACTGGTTTTTAGCCATAGCCGGTAACTGGTGTTGACCTTATCCAGCAAGGGCTGGTTTTTGGCGTAGGCGTCCAGTAAACGGCGTTGTTCGTCATTATCAAGCAGTGTCAAATGCGCATGTTGACCATGAATTTCAACCAGTTTTTCGCTGAGTTCCTTTAAGGCCTGCAAGGTAACAGGGCGGTTGTTGATATAGGCTTTGGAGCGGCCGTCGTGATTGACGATGCGCCGGATCAGGCATTGCTGTTCGGCATCCAGTTCCTGTTCTTTTAGCCATTGCAGCGCCAGTGGCGCATCGACTAAATCAAATTCCAGATTGATCTCGGCGCGCGGGCAATTTGGACGCACGTAGCCGCAGTCCGCCCGGTCGCCAAGAGCGAGTCCTAGGGCTGTCAATAAAATCGACTTGCCGGCTCCGGTTTCGCCGGTCAGCACTGACATACCTTGTTCCAGATCGAGATCCAGTGATTTAACGACGGCAAGATCGATAATATTAAGATTTAATAACATGGGTATCGGTGTGGTAACCACTGCTCCAGTTTAATTTATGCCTGAGTATATAAAAAAAATCATGGCCTTCGGGGTGCAAAATCCGGATCGGTTTGGGTTCTTTTTTAATCAATATCTTGTCACTGATTAATACCTCGGGAATTTCAATATGATCACAAGTGACCAAGGCATTGATTTGTTTGGTCTGGCAAAAGCTTATTTCGATTTCAACCGAATCATCTATCACAATAGGTCGATTTGATAAGGTATGGGGATTAAGCGGCACTAATATAAGCGCATTTAACGATGGATGCAAAATCGGCCCGCCGGCAGACAGCGAATAAGCTGTTGATCCGGTCGGTGTGGAAATAATCAAACCATCGGAGCGTTGCGAGTTTAAAAATACATTATCGATTTTGGTGATAATTTCTATCATGCTGGGCGTTACCCAGCGATGAATCACCACTTCATTGACTGCGGTTTCTTCGTGTATAACCGTCTGGTCACGGATGATTTTGGCGCGTAATAGTGAGCGTTTTTCTTCTGAGTAATGGCCTTGAAGTATCGGCAACAGTTTATCAAATAACTCGTGCGGCGAGATGTCCACCAAAAAGCCCAATCGGCCTAGGTTGATGCCGATCAAGGGAATATCAAATTCGACGATAGCCCGGGCAGCGGCAAGAAAAGTGCCGTCGCCGCCAACCGCGATCACCAGTTCGCAATACTGGCCTAATTCGCTGAGGGCGCAGGATTTAACTGAAGGGTGATCAATAAAATGAGCGCTGTTTTTAGCAACAATCACCGTATAGTGGTGTTGCTTTAAAAAAGCATGCAGAACCGTTAAGGTATCGGCGATACTGGGATCGCTGGGTTTTCCTATGATGCCGATGGTCTTAAAGGGAGTCTGCATTGCAAGGTCACAAATTGAAAAATGAGTTTGATTATACAAAAAAACCTAGGTAAGACTACGAGTATTATGAATTTGGCGGATATTTTTTGACAGTATACCCGCTGAACACAACCAGCAATTCTTAATTATGACCAAATTCCCACATCATTGCCGCGTTGCGCGCATACACCGCTTCAGCGTTAGACCTTGTAATCAATAGCTTACAAATAATTACTTAGGCGCGATTTTAGATGCGGTGTACAATTGTCAGCAATGAGCTACGTAGCTTAGGCTTAGGCTTAGGCTTAGGCTTAGGCTTAGGCTTAGGCTTAGGCTTCCGTCAACTGAAACTTAAGCCTAGGTGTTACTATGTCCGTCTTCGAGAACTCAAGCCACACGATTACTTATCGAAACTGCCCTACAGGGAGTTTTTACGATGCTAACTAAGCTTTATAGTTATCTACGGTCATCGCTAAAGCCCACTGCTAAACAGACGTTTCTCAAGGCTGAGGCCTTGCAGAACGCGATTTTCAACAGTGCTAATTTTTCTAGTATCGCCACTGACGTAAACGGGGTAATTCAAATTGTCAATGTCGGCGCAGAACACATGCTCGGTTACTCTGCTGTTGAGGTGATGAACACCATGACCCCAGCGGATCTATCTGATGCCGAGGAATTGATTCTGCGCGCAGAGACCTTGAGCCTGGAGTTTGAAACGGTGATTACGTCAGGCTTTGAAGCGTTAGTATTTAAAGCCTCCCGAGGTATCGAGGATATTTATGAGCTGACTTATATCCGCAAGGATGGCAGCCATTTTCCGGCGGTGGTTTCAGTCACGGCGTTACGCGATGATGAGGATGCCATTATTGGGTATCTACTGATCGGCACCGACAATACCGCACGTAAACTCACAGAACAAGGCTTGCGCAAAGCTGGTGCCTTGCAGAACGCGATTTTCAACAGCGCTAATTTTTCTAGTATCGCCACTGACGTAAACGGGGTGATTCAAATTTTCAATGTCGGCGCAAAAAACATGTTAGGTTATTCTGCTGTTGAGGTGATGAACACCATGACCCCAGCGGATCTGTCTGATGCCGAGGAATTGATTCTGCGCGCAGAGGCCTTAAGCCTAGAGTTTCAAACGTTGATTACGCCAGGCTTTGACGCTTTGGTATTTAAGGCGGCGCGAGGTATCGAGGATATTTATGAGCTGACTTATATCCGCAAGGATGGCAGTCATTTTCCGGCGGTGGTTTCAGTCACGGCGTTACGCGATGATGAGGACGCCATTATTGGGTATCTACTGATCGGCACCGATAATACCGCACGTAAACGTGCAGAAGAAGGCATGCGTATTGCTGCTGTTGCCTTTGAAACAGCGCAAGGTATGTTTATCACCGATGCTAACGGATTATTTGTACGCGTGAACCGAGCCTTTTCACAGATGACCGGTTATGTGATGGACGAGCTTGTCGGTAAAAATCCACGTATCCTGAAATCCGACATCCAGAGCCCAACGTTTTATCGGGAGATGTGGCAGTCGATTAATACCGATGGGATATGGTCAGGTGAAATTTGGAATCGGCGAAAAAATGGTGAAATCTATTTAGAGTTGCTTAGCATTGTCAATGTAATCAATAGTCATGGGCACACCACGCATTATGTTGCCACCTTTACCGACATTACCAAGCAGAAGGAACATGAAGCTAGTTTGATCGTGGCTAAAGAGCGAGCTGAGCATTTTTTACAACTCAAATCGGAATTTATCGCCAGCATGTCGCATGAGATCCGCACACCGATGGCGGCAATTATCGGTTTCTCGGAGCTGGCGTTACTGATGGACACAAGCGATAAGGTGGGGACTTATCTGGAAAATATCAACACTGCGTCCACCAGTTTACTGGGCATCTTGAACGATATTTTGGATTTTTCCAAACTAGAAGCAGGCCGTGTGGTTATTGACGCTATACCTTTTAATTTTAATGACTTACTCGATACCATCGACAGCATATTTGCGGGGGCCGCAGTACAAAAGGGAATTGATTTCACTGTAGAGCTTAGCTCCACAGTAGGTGAATTGCCTCTTGAGCTGATTGGTGACAAACTCAGGCTGCAACAAGTGCTGATTAATTTAGTCGGTAACGCCATCAAGTTTACTGCGCAAGGCACAGTCCAGCTGAAAGTCACTGTGCAACAGATTAACCTGACCCAAGCGCGAGTGCTGTTTTGCGTGTCGGATACCGGTATTGGTATAGCCGATGATGACCGGAGCAAACTTTTCAAACCCTTCAGCCAAGTAGATGGCTCGATTACCCGGGTATATGGAGGAACGGGACTTGGATTGGCGATTAGTAACGAGTTGTTGGAGCTAATGGGTAGCAAATTTTCTGTCACCAGTGCCGTTGGACTGGGTAGCTCATTTAGCTTTGAACTGCTTATCGGCATCCCGCCAGCCTATATTCAAGTTCCGATCAACGAACCAATCTTGCCTTCGATGTCGAGTCTTAACGGAACTAGAGTTTTGCTGGTGGACGACAATGTAATGATTCAGATGCTGGTAGAAGACTATTTTATTTTGTCAGGCATTATGGTCGACATCGTCAATAATGGTGAAGAAGCCCTAGCGATGTTGGAGCAGAGCGACTATAGCGCGGTGTTAATGGATATTCATATGCCGGTTCTAAACGGGATTAAAACAACGACACGGATACGTAATCAAGCACGATTTGCAAATTTACCGATAATTGGACTGACCGCTGATACTAGCGTTGAGAAGAAAAAGCAATGCATGATGTGCGGAATGAATGATTTTATTAGGAAGCCAATTAATTTTAAAGAACTATTATGCGTACTTGAACTTTGGATAAAGCAGGGTGTGAGCTGAGGCCTGTAGATTGGGTTAACAGTTTTATCGTTAACCCAACGCTTGAGTAATAGCCTTGAAGTATGGGCAGCAGTTTATCGCACCAATTCGCTTTATGGGTTACAGCTTAAGGGGATTTTTCATGTAAGGAAATAATTACGTAATAAAACTTCTTTATTATGGTAACAATCTAAATACCCCGCCGAGCTTTCAAATGTCAGATCTACACAAAGAAATAATCAGCATCCTTGATGGCAAGCTATTAACACCGCATTTTCAACCTATTGTTTCATTGACGAGTAACATTAAACAGCAATATTTAAGACATATCGCCATTAATCGCCTAGTTTTACGGTTTGCATAAAATAGCTATGCTAAACCTTCGGTGGCACTCCGCACCGAGCTTCATTTTTCAGTGAAGCACGTAGTATTAGTACGCATAACC
>CANNNV010000053.1 GCA_947506155.1 Methylococcaceae bacterium | reverse complement strand
AGGTTTTTCAGTTAATGCCTTCGGGTAAACATATGGTTGGGAGAGATTTAGGACGATTAGGTTCGACGGCTTCGCTGCAGTACCGAGCTGCTGGATGAGTTTTTCATGAATCAGACTACAAAAAAACTAAAAACTGGAACATCGAGTAATAGAACACAAATAAAGATGATCACTGATAATTTCCCGATGCCGGCAGTGTAAAAGCAGCCAGGAGGCATCTGGTTCAAACATAATCAGCAGACCATTGGTTTTTATTATTTTTCCTGCGTTATTGTGTTAACAACCACCGGAGATTTCTGATGACTACTCAATTAGTAAAGCGGCTGTTATTTATAATTGTTTCATTTGTTTTGTTCTTTTTTGCTCCGCTTTCGAAAGCTACAGGTTTGCCGTCCTATGTTGAAGGACAGCCATTGCCTTCCTTGGCACCCATGCTGGAACACAGTATGCCGGCAGTGGTCAATATTTCAACCTCGACCAATATTATGGTCAACGATAATCCACTAATGCAAGATCCTGTTTTTCGCCAATTTTTTAATGTGCCTAGTCAATTACGGCAGCAACAAAAAAACAGCTTGGGTTCTGGGGTCATTATCGACAGCAAGCTAGGTTTGGTCCTGACTAACAATCATGTGATCGATAAGGCGGATAAAATCAGCGTAACCTTGACGGATGGTCGCCAGCTTTCCGCTACATTAATCGGGACTGATTCTGAAGCGGATGTGGCTATCATCCAGATTCCCGCTGAAAACTTGACCATGCTGCCTATTGCCGATTCCAGCCAATTGAGAGTTGGCGACTTTGTGGTCGCTATCGGCAATCCGTTCGGCCTAGGGCAGACCGTAACTTCAGGTATTGTCAGCGCTCTTGGGCGTTCCGGCTTGGGCATAGAAGGTTATGAAGATTTCATCCAGACCGATGCTTCTATTAATCCGGGCAATTCCGGTGGTGCGCTGGTCAATTTACGCGGTGAATTGGTCGGCATGAATACCGCCATCCTGGCGCCCACTGGCGGGAATGTCGGTATCGGCTTTGCTATTCCTTCTAACATGGTTGTGAGCATTAAGGACTCGTTACTCAAACATGGTGAGGTTCGACGGGGCTTACTGGGCGTAACCACGCAAGATTTGACGCCCGAACTAGTCAAAGCATTTAATTTAAAAAGTAAACAAGGTGCTGTGATTAGCCGGATTGAAAGTAATTCTCCAGCAGCAAAAGCCGGTTTGGAGCCAGGCGATATTATTGTTTCTGCAAATGCTCGTCCGATAAAAAACAGCCATGACATCCGCAATGTGGTCGGCCTGATGCAGGTTGGTGATAATGTTGAGTTGGAGTATTTTCGGGATAACGAAAAAAAGCAGGTTACCGCAACGATAGGCAAACAGGAGTTGGCGCAATTGGCGGGTGGCAGGTTACATCATGGCTTGCAAGGTACGGTTTTAAGTATACCGTTAAAAAGTCAGATTGAAGGTGTTTTGCTTGAAAAAGTCGACACCACTGCTAATGCCTGGCGGGTAGGTTTGCGCCCCGGTGATGTTATCGTATCGGCAAACCGCTATCGTGTACGTAATGTTGAAGAGTTAAAACAGGTGGTTGATCCGAACGGTGCATTGTTGATTAACATACAGCGAGGACAAGAAGGCTTCTTTGTTGTGTTAAAGTAACTAAATCAAGGGCGAAAAATCGCCATTTCCCTTCGCTTTTAAAAAACATGTCTACTGAGAAAAAATTTATCCCGCTAAACATTGCGATACTGGTCGTTTCCGACAGCCGGACCGATGCTGATGATATCTCTGGCAAAACTTTAGCAGAGCGTGCAACTGGTGCCGGACATCAGATTGTCGAAAAAAAAATAGTGGTCGATGATATTTACCAAATTCGGGCAGCCGTTTCGAGCTGGATAGCGGCTGATCAGGTTAATGTGATTATTACCACCGGCGGCACCGGCGTAACCGGCAGGGATGGTACGCCTGAAGCTGTTGAGCCACTACTGGACAAGCGGCTAGATGGTTTTGGCGAGATCTTTAGGATGCTATCCTATCAAGAGATTAAAACTTCAACCATCCAGTCTAGGGCAATTGCTGGTGTCGCCAATGCGACTTATATATTTTGCCTGCCCGGTTCCTCGGGAGCCTGTCGCACTGCTTGGGATGATTTAATCAAAGAGCAACTTGATCATCGCACCCGGCCTTGTAATCTGGTGCAACTGATGCCTCGACTATTGGAAAAATAATGAATTTTTTATTGCTAGGTGCCTTAAGCGCAATGATCGGTGTCGGCATGGGCGCGTTTGGCGCTCATGGCTTAAAAACCATCATCAGTCCTGAGCTGTTAGTAGTTTATCAAACCGGAGTAAGCTATCAAATGTATCATGCACTGGGTCTGATCGGCATAGCACTGATCCGTCTACAGGCGTCTAACTCCAAGTTATTAATTTGGGCTGGATGGTTGATGTTCATTGGCATATTACTATTTTCTGGTAGCTTATATCTACTGGCTCTGCTTAATCTTAACTGGTTAGGTATGATTACCCCCGTCGGTGGTGTTTGTTTTTTAATAGCCTGGTTATTAATCATGCTGTACGCCGTTCAAAATATTCGATCGTCCGATCATTACAACAGGTATCAATAATGCGCGACCCTAATCCACAAACCATTTATTTAAAAGATTACACCGTTCCTGAATATCTGATACACAGTGTCGCCTTAAATTTCACTTTGGATGATGAAAATACCTTGGTTTCTTCGCGACTCATCTTGAGCCGGAATCCTGAAAGCCAGGCGAAAAACACCTCGCTAACCCTGGCCGGTGAAAATCTAAAATTGGTCCGGGTTAATCTGGATGACGGCAACGACTTGAGCAAGGACCAATACCTGCAAACTCAGGATGCGTTAATTATTAATCAAGTTCCACAGCAGCAACGTTTTGTACTGAGCATCGAAAATGCTATCAACCCGGCAGCTAACACTGCGCTGGAAGGCCTGTACTTATCCAATGGCATGCTGTGTACCCAATGCGAGGCAGAAGGCTTCAGAAAAATAACCTATTTCTTGGATCGTCCCGATGTGATGAGTTTGTTCACTACGACGCTGATCGGCGATAAAAATCGTTATCCGATTTTGTTATCCAACGGGAATAAAATTGCCGAGGGTGAGTTGCCAGATAATCGTCATTGGGTGACCTGGGAAGACCCGTTCAACAAGCCTTGCTATTTGTTTGCCCTAGTCGCAGGCCAGCTTGATTGTGTGTCTGACAGCTTTACCACCCAGTCTGGTCGCGACATCAGCTTGCAGATCTTTGTCGAAAAACACGATATCGATAAATGTGATCATGCAATGCAGTCACTGAAAAATGCGATGAGCTGGGACGAGCAGGTTTATGGCCGCGAATACGATCTCGATTTATACATGATTGTCGCCGTCAGCCACTTCAATATGGGTGCGATGGAAAACAAAGGCCTCAACGTCTTCAATACTAAATTCGTGCTGGCACGCCCCGATACTGCGACCGACTCCGATTATGAACATATCGAAGGCGTCATTGGTCATGAATATTTTCATAACTGGACTGGAAATCGTATCACTTGTAGAGACTGGTTTCAGCTCAGTTTAAAAGAAGGCTTTACGGTGTTTCGGGATCAGGAGTTTACCGGTGATCGCACGTCAAAAGCCGTAAAGCGTATCGAAGACGTCAACATGCTGCGTACCCGTCAGTTCGCCGAAGATGCAGGGCCTTTGGCGCATCCGATACGCCCTGATGCTTATATGGAAATTAATAACTTTTATACCTTGACCGTGTATGAAAAAGGCGCAGAAGTGGTGCGAATGATTCATACCTTGGTCGGCGAGGATGGTTTTCGCAAAGGCAGCGATTTATATTTTGAGCGCCATGACGGGCAGGCGGTGACTTGCGATGACTTTGTTAATGCGATGGAAGCTGCCAACGCTATTGATTTAACCCAATTTCGTCGCTGGTATGCGCAGGCAGGAACGCCGGTAGTAAGCGTCCAGCAGCATTATGATCCATCCGCGCAAACGCTGACTTTAACGATGAGTCAAAGCTGTCCGGCTACACCGGGACAGACCGTTAAGGAAGCTCTGCATATTCCGGTCGCCGTAGGTTTGCTCAATAAAGATGGCTCTGTTGCGCCTTGCGTTACCATGTTGGAGCGTGGGAACGAGGTCATATTGCAACTGACCCAAGCCGAGCAGGTTTTTGTTTTTGAAAGTTTAACCGAGCAGCCAGTCATTTCTATCCTAAGAGGCTTTTCGGCGCCAATTAAGCTGGTGCTGGAGCGCAGTTTGGACGAGCTGGCTTTTTTATTGAGCTATGACAGCGATACTTTTAATCGCTGGGAAGCCGGACAACAATTATCCGGTCAGATTATTGCCGGATTGATTGCCGATGTCCAAAATGGTAAGGATCTGCATGTCAATCCGATTATGATCGCTGCTTTTAAACAGGTACTAGAGCAAGCCTGGGACGATTTGTCGTATTTCTCTTTATTATTAAGTCTGCCTTCGGAAACCTATCTGGCTGAACAAATGCAGGTGGTTGATGTGGATGCGATACATGCGGCCCGTGAATTTGTACTGTTGGCCTTGGCCGAACAGCTGCATCCGCAGTTTCAGGCTTTATACCAAAGTAATCATAAAGACGAGTCTGGACAGTTCGATTCCGGCGCGATAGGTCGCAGGCGCATCAAAAATACCTGTTTGAGTTATCTGGGTAAGCTGGAAAATAAAGACCTTCAGGAATGCTCCCTGCAGCAATTTAACAGTGCAAAAAACATGACTGATCAGATGGCCGCGTTAACAGTAATTGTCACTAATCCGCATCCTGCCAGACAGAAGTGTTTGGCCGATTTTTATCATCAATGGCGTACCGAAGCACTGGTGATTGATAAATGGTTTGCGCTGCAAGCTTGCAGCAGTATGCCTGACACTTTTGAGACAGTTCAATGTCTAATGAACCATCCTGCGTTTGATTTAATGAATCCAAATCGGGTCAGATCGTTGATAGGCGCATTTAGCCAGGCCAATCCGCTGCATTTTCATGCCAAAAATGGTCAGGGTTATCAATTTCTCGCCGACCAGATTATTGCTTTGAATACCTTAAATCCGCAGGTTGCCTCACGTATGGTCAGCGCATTAACATCATGGCAAAGATATGATGAAGGCAGGCAGGCTCTGATGAAGACTCAACTGGAACGCATCATGACCACAGAAGATATTTCCAAAGATGTTTATGAGGTCGCGAGTAAAAGCTTGGCCGCAGGTTAATCGTTACTACAAAACTAATGTCAGCTAATATATTGATTACCGGCGCGGCCAAACGCATAGGCGCAGCTTGTGCTAGGCTGCTGCATAGTGAAGGTTGTAATGTTTTTTTGCATTACCGGTCTTCGGCTTTTGAAGCGCAGCAGCTTTGTGATGAACTGAATCAACTACGAGCTAATTCAGTAAAAATCATGCAGGCTGATTTGCTGAACATGGTTGAACTGGAGGCGCTGGCTAAGCAAGCTACGATGGCTTGGGGCGGTATTAATGTATTGGTGAACAATGCGTCGGCTTTTTATCCCACAGTCATGGCCGATACCACCGAACGACAGTGGGATGAGTTAATGGGCAGTAATTTAAAAGCGCCGTTCTTTCTGGCGCAAGCCCTGAGCAAAACATTAACCGACAATAAAGGCTGCATAGTTAATATTGTCGACATTCATGCGGAACGAGGGCTGAGTGATTATCCGGTCTACAGTATCGCAAAAGCCGGATTGGCGGCAATGACCAAGGTTTTAGCCAAAGAGCTGGGTCCTGCGGTCAGGGTCAACGGCGTAGCTCCAGGGGCGATACTCTGGCCTGATAACGCATTATCTGATGCAGCCAAGCTGGAGATACTGCAACGGATAATTTTAAAGCGTCATGGCGAGCCGGTTGATATTGCCAAGGCGGTACTTTTTTTGATTAAGGATGCCGATTACATAACAGGTCAAATACTGACCATAGATGGTGGCCGCACCCTATATTGTTGAGATCCAGTCTGGCCTGACTCGCTGTTGTCTGAGTTGGGTCTTGTCAAACCGTTCCCAAAGTTGGGCATAGCTTAAGTGATTGATTGGATGTTTTAGCTCCGGTGCGCAGTCAGCCAAGGGTTCAAGCACAAAAGCGTAGTGCTCGATTTCATCTCTGGGTATTTGCAAGCGGCCATCGTTAATAATTAAATCGCCGTATAAAATAAGATCGAGATCCAAGGTGCGTGAAGAAAATTTTTGGCTATCTCGGGTACGGCCATTGTCTAGTTCGATTTGCCTAAGCTGTTTGGCGACAGACTTCACCTCCAAATCCGAATCAAAACCGACCACTAGATTGTAGAAAGCATCGCCGGTGAAACCTACCGGCTCGGATTCATAAATAGCTGAAACCGTCAATTTGCCAAAGGCTAGTTTAAGCGCGCACAGGCTGGCAGGAATATATTTATCCTTATCGATGTTGCTACCTATGCTGATGTAGCCTCGAGTCACGATGTCTTTACTCCCCGCTCAATCACAATTCCGACATCATTGGCGCCACGAATGGCGCCTTTTTTATTCAAGGTTATTTTCACCCAGGGTACATTAAATTCGTTACGTATAATGCCTGCTATTTCTGAAATCAACTTTTCTACCAGCAAAAACTGGCTGGCTTCGACAAAAGAAATAATGCGGTGAGAAACCGTTTTATAATCAAGAGTATATTGTATGTCATCGGTCTCTGCGGCTTTGGTAATATCAAAAGCCATTTCAATATCAAGTATGACAGTTTGCTTGGTGACTCTTTCCCAGTCAAAAATACCGATGATAGTTTGAATTTCCAGTCCGCCTAAAAATATGATGTCCATTAATGATTTCCGGTTATGATGCGTGTTTTTAAAGCCGCTAAGTATCAGGGAAACGCCCTGTGCTTACAAGTTCAAAATGATGAAAAGGTTACTCAATGGTTGAATGGTTGTTTGTTCCGTGTGCCTATTTGATAGGCTCAATTTCCAGTGCCATTATTATTTGTCGGTTGATGGGCTTACCGGACCCCAGAGAGCAGGGCTCTGGTAATCCTGGCGCGACCAATGTGATGCGTATTGGCGGTAAAAAAGCGGCGGGGATTACCTTGCTCGGCGATACGCTGAAAGGCTTGTTTCCAGTCTATGTCGCAAATGTCTTGGGGCTGCCTGCAGAGTTAATTGCGGCAACCGGAGTGGCGGCGTTTATGGGCCATCTTTATCCGGTATTTTTCGGTTTTAAGGGCGGCAAAGGTGTTGCGACATCAGTTGGCGTTTTGCTCGGTTTTTCTTGGCTACTCGGTTTTGCGTTCATGGCAACTTGGTTCCTGATTTATAAGCTAGGCAAAATTTCATCGTTGTCTGCGTTAGTCGCTTCGTCTTTGTCACCGATTTTTGCCTGGTTTATAGTCGGTGACAAGTCTATCGTTGCGGCCTCTGCACTGATGATGATTTTTTTATTATGGCGACATAAGAGCAATATTCAGCGTTTGTTGGCAGGAGAGGAATAAGACGAAAGGCTCACTTGATCTAATCCAACTCGCTGATCGGCCAGCGAGGTCGGGCATAAATTTCCAATCCTTGTTGCTGCCCGGCCATTAAGCGTTGGCAACCAGCATAAGCTATCATTGCGCCGTTATCGGTACAAAATTCGAGCCTTGGAAAATAGAGTCGGGCATTTTCTTTTGCGACCATTTGGGTTAAAGAGGCACGAATTTGCTTATTGGCACTGACGCCTCCGGCAATAACCAGTCTGTTCAGCCCAGTTTGCTGTAACGCCCGCTTGCATTTAATGCTCAGCGTTTCGGCAACCGCCTGCTGAAAAGCGGCGGCAATATCGGCTTTGTCCTGATCGGTTTTGTCCGAAGCATTGATGGTATTCATTGTGAAGGTTTTTAAACCGCTAAAACTGAAATCCAAGCCGGGTCGATCAGTCATCGGGCGTGGGAATTTAATCTGTACGGTGCCCTGCTCGGCCAATGCAGACAGTTTGGGTCCGCCGGGATAACCTAAGCCCAGCATTTTTGCGGTCTTATCAAATGCTTCGCCGGCGGCATCATCCAGGGATTCGCCTAATAGCTGATAGCGACCAATACCCTCAACCTGCACTAGCAGGGTGTGTCCTCCTGAAATCAGCAATGCAACAAAGGGAAATTCCGGAGGAGACTCTTCCAGCATTGGCGCTAGCAGATGACCTTCCATGTGATGAACGGCAATGGCCGGAACTTGCCAGGCCCAGGCTAGGCTTCTCGCTGTTGCTGCGCCAACCAGTAAAGCACCCATTAGTCCAGGCCCTGCCGTATAGGCAATGCCGTCAATGTCACTGCCGGTTAAATGGCTTTCTTGTAAACATTGCTTGATCAGGGGCACTAATTTTCGAATATGATCACGAGAGGCCAGTTCAGGGACAACGCCGCCATATTCGCTGTGCATGTCGACTTGGCTGTATAAAAGATGGCTGCACAAGCCACGTTCTGAGTGATAAATTGCGACGCCGGTTTCGTCACAAGAGGTTTCTATGCCTAAAACGTACATTGAGTTTTTGAAATTTATAAAAGTAAAGGTATAATTAAGGGTTCTGTTTGTTCAGTGGATTGAAAAATCCTAACTTTTAAATATTAACATATTTGGGTCATTATAATGCCGTCAGTAAAAATCAAAGAAAACGAACCGTTTGATATTGCGATTCGCCGTTTTAAACGTGCTTGTGAAAAAGCCGGTGTTTTGGCAGAAGTGCGTCGTCGTGAGTTTTATGAAAAACCAACCGCAGAGCGCAAACGTAAAGGTGCAGCTGCTGTTAAGCGTCACTTGAAAAAATTAGCGCGTGAGCGTTATGCATTGAAAAACCTGCGTCGTGGACGTCCTGCGCTATAAATTTTAAGGCTAATACGATGGATTTGTTAACAGATCGTATCAAGGAAGATATGAAGGCCTCCATGAAGGGTGGTCATAAAGCTAGGTTAGGTGTGATTCGTTTGATTTTAGCTGCGATTAAGCAGGTTGAGGTTGATGAACGCATTGTTTTGGATGATGAGCGAGTGATCTTGGTTCTCGACAAAATGCTTAAACAACGTCGCGAATCTATTCGTCAATTTTCTGATGCCGGGCGCATGGATCTCGTGGCCATTGAAGAGGCTGAAATTCCGGTTATTCAGGATTTTATGCCGCAAGCTTTGACCGAAACCGAAATCAATTTAATGGTTAATGAGGCGGTTGTCGCATCTGGTGCAGAATCAATCAAAGACATGGGTAAGGTCATGGCTTTGCTTAAATCGGATATGCAGGGGCGCGCTGACATGTCGGCTGTCAGTATTAAAATCAAGGCTGCATTAGCTTGATAGCTTGTTTTTACTGATTTTTATTGGCAACTATTCTCTGAGTTGCCGCCTCTCCTGTATTTATCTCGGAGCTTTGTGTGTCAGGTAGAATCCCTCGAGATTTTATTGATGAGCTTTTGGTGCGGGTTGATATTGTTGATTTAATCGATTCGCACGTCCCTCTAAAACAAACGGGTAACAACTTTGTCGCCCGCTGTCCTTTTCATGTTGAAAAAACCCCCAGCTTTTCTGTAAACCGAAACAAGCAGTTCTTTCATTGCTTTGGTTGCGGAGTTAGCGGCAACGCCATTAGCTTTTTGATGGAATTTAATCATCTTGATTTTGTTGAGGCGGTTGAAGATTTGGCTGGATTTGTTGGAATCGAAGTACGTCGAGAAGCTAGTGAGTATCAATCGGGAGCAAAGAAAGAGGATTTAACCAGTCTATATTTGCTGATGGAGCAAGTTGCCATTTTTTATGTTGAGCAGTTACGAACCAGCGACGCTGGGAAAGTAGCTATTGAGTATTTAAAAAATCGCGGGGTCAGTAGTGCTTGTGCCGGCGGTTTTATGCTCGGCTATGCGCCAGACGATTGGAAAGCTTTAGCGGCCCGATTTAACCCGAAATTACTGCTTGAAGCGGGGCTACTGGTTAATAAGGAAAATGGCCAAGCCTATGACCGCTTTCGCGGGAGAGTCATGTTTCCGATCAGGGATAAGCGTGCTCGAATTGTAGGCTTTGGTGGGCGAGTGCTTGATAATTCTTTGCCCAAATACTTGAATTCCCCGGAAACGTCTCTATTTCATAAAGGCAAAGAAGTCTATGGCTTGTATGAGCTGTTGGAAAAGAATGCCAAGCCTCAACGGATTTTGATTGTTGAAGGCTATATGGATGTTATTGCCTTGGCTCAATTTGGTATACATTATGCCGTTGCTGCATTGGGAACAGCGGCATCTCAAGCTCATCTTGACTTATTATTTCGGTTTTCCTCAGAACTGATATTTTGTTTCGATGGCGATAAGGCTGGGCGGGAAGCCGCATGGAGAGCTATGGAGCCGGCTTTTTCCAGTCTAAAAGATGGCAGGCAGATTCAAATTATGTTGTTGCCGCAAGATTATGATCCTGATTCACTGGTACGAAAGGAAGGGGTTGAAGGCTTTATTCATCGTGTACAGACAGCAGAAACCTTGTCTGAATATTTTTTTGGTCAAATTTCAAGTCAGCTGAATCTGTCTCAAATGGAAGGTCGGGCTCAATTAATAAACAAAGCTAAGCCTTATCTGGAGAAGCTGCCGGAGAGTGTTTTTAAGGAAATGATGTTTTCCCGGTTAAAGGAGCTATCTGGGTGGGGTGATCTGGATGTTTTGCAAAATACCGCTACACTTGCTGCTAAGCAAAATGCAGGGCAAAGTGAGAAGCGGTCTCAAGATAAAGGCAGGTTATCGTCGGCACGCATGGCTATCGCTTTGCTGGTCCAGAATCCTAGGCTGGCCGAATTGCTTGAGCAGCGGGAGATAGATTGGAATAGTCTGGAGTTTCCAGGTGCGGCGCTGTTTAAAAATATTGTGCAGATGATTGCGCAAAACAACCCTGCAAATCCAGCTATTTTGATGGAGTGTTATCGATATTCTATGGAAGAAAATACCATAAAGGCATTGGCTTTTTTGGATACACAGGTTCCGAATGACAAGATAGATGTGGTATTTTGTGACGCACTAAATAGTCTGCTAACTCAACATCGAGAATTGAGTTTGGCTAGGTTGCTGGACAAAGACAAAACACAGGGATTGGATGCTCAAGAAAAACAGCTGTTGCGTAAAATGCTGATAGCTAAATAGTTTGCTGGAAAAGAATAGAAATTTATAGTATAATTTTCGGTTCGGCGAAAGTCAGGTCGAACAGAGTCTTCCGTGAGTACATGATGAATCAAGAACAACAGCAATCACAACTTAAACAATTAATAGCTAAAGGCAAGATGCAGGGTTACCTGACTTATGCCGAGGTTAATGATCACTTGCCCAGTGATATTGTTGATCCTGAGCAAATTGAAGATATCATTGGCATGATCAATGATATGGGGATCCAAGTCTATGAAGTTGCGCCAGATGAAGACTCTCTGATTACGGATTCAGCGGCTGTTACTACGGATGATGAAGACGCAGAAGAGGTTGCTGCCTTAGCTTCTGTTGATAGCGAATTTGGTCGTACCACCGATCCCGTGCGCATGTATATGCGCGAAATGGGTTCAGTGGAATTATTGACTCGTGCTGACGAATTAAAAATTGCCAAACGCATCGAAGAAGGACAGCAGCAGTTGATTAAGGCGATTGCTCGTTCCTGTGTCGTTGTTGACGATTTTTTGCAATCATTTGACGCTATTACTGGCGAAGAAGGGGCTGTTCGCCTAAATGATTTAATTTCTGGTTTTGTCGATTTAACTGAGCCTGAAGATTTTGTTGCTGCTCTACCCGTCAGCGATGATCTTGAAGAGACTGCTGCTGAAGAAGAGCCTAAGGGCTTAAATTACGAAGAAATCAAAGAGCGAGTCGATGTGCTGAGAAAGCAGTTAAAAGCGTCAGCCTCAGCAATCAAAAAACATGGCTATACTAGTGATAAAACAGAAAAAGAGATCGCAATTCTGGCTGATTTGTTTATGGAATTCAAGTGGACGCCGCAATATTTAAAGAAATTGACATCCATTATTCCTAACGGCATTACAGCCGTGCGTGAACAAGAAAAAGTGATTTTGGATATTTTTGTTAATCATGCAAAAATGCCGCGTAAGGAATTTATTGCCTCTTTTCCGGAACATGAGACCAGTTCAGAATGGTTAGCTCAGTATTTGAGCGAAGGAAGTCAATATTCGAGTGCGTTAAAAGAGCGTGAAAAAGAAATTAAAAAAGCGCAACGATTATTGACTGAAGTAGAATCTCAGTATGGTCTGGCGATTAGTAGCCTAAAAGACGTAAATCGGCGCATGTCTATCGGCGAGGCTAAAGCAAGGCGTGCGAAAAAAGAAATGATCGAAGCCAATTTAAGGCTGGTTATTTCCATCGCTAAAAAATATACTAACCGGGGCTTGCAGTTTCTGGATTTGATTCAGGAAGGCAATATCGGTTTAATGAAAGCCGTCGATAAATTTGAATATCGTCGGGGCTACAAGTTTTCGACCTATGCAACTTGGTGGATTAGACAGGCTATAACCCGATCCATTGCGGACCAGGCCCGAACTATCCGTATTCCGGTGCATATGATCGAAACGATCAATAAATTGAATCGTATTTCCAGGCAAATACTTCAGGAATTGGGTCGAGAAGCAACACCTGAGGAATTGGCAGAACGCATGGAAATGCCAGAAGACAAGGTTCGCAAGGTATTGAAAATTGCCAAAGAACCGATCTCTATGGAAACACCTATTGGTGATGATGAAGATTCTCATTTGGGAGATTTCATAGAAGATGCTAAAGTATTGTCTCCGGTTGAAGCGGCAACGATCGCCGGTTTGCGTGAGTCAACACAAAATGTGTTAGCAGGATTAACCGCAAGAGAGGCAAAAGTTCTGCGTATGCGTTTTGGTATCAACATGAATACCGACCACACGCTGGAAGAAGTGGGCAAACAATTCGATGTAACGCGTGAGCGAATTCGTCAAATTGAAGCCAAGGCATTAAGAAAACTCAGACATCCGTCAAGATCAGAGCAATTAAGATGCTTTTTGGATGGTGAGTAAATAATCGAATAAGGGCCCTTAGCTCAGTTGGTTAGAGCGTCCGACTCATAATCGGCAGGTCGTAGGTTCAAGTCCTACAGGGCCCACCAAAAAAAAGAAGGCTGCTTATGCAGCCTTTTCTATATCCGGAATTTATATTTTAACAAGGTGGCATCGTGAGCAATAATTATACTTTCACATCAGAATCAGTTTCAGAAGGACATCCCGATAAGGTTGCCGATCAAATTTCAGATGCGGTACTGGATGCCCTGTTGATACAGGATCCCAAGTCACGGGTTGCTTGCGAGACCCTGGTCAAAACCGGCATGGTTATCTTGGCCGGCGAAGTCACTACTGAAGCCTGGGTTGATCTTGAAGCCCTAGTGCGAAAAGTTGTTTGTGATATAGGCTATGATAGCGGCGACATCGGTTTTGATGGCCAAAGTTGCGCAGTTTTAAATGCAATAGGCAAGCAATCGGCAGATATTGCGATGGGTGTTGATGAGGCCGATGATCATGAACAAGGCGCAGGTGATCAGGGTTTAATGTTTGGCTATGCCAGCAATGAAACCGATGTGCTGATGCCAGCTCCGATTACCTATGCTCATCTTTTGGTCAAACGTCAGGCGGACATACGTAAAAACAAAACTTTGCCTTGGTTGCGTCCTGACGCAAAAAGCCAGGTGACTTTTCGCTACGAAAACAACAAACCCGTAGCCATTGATGCGGTGGTTTTATCTACTCAGCATTCGCCTGAAATCAGCGTGAAAGCTTTGCATGAAGCGGTTATGGATGAAATCATTCTGCCGGTACTGCCTAAGGAATGGCTGCATAAAGACACCAAATATTTCATTAACCCAACCGGCCAATTTATTATCGGCGGCCCTGTCGGTGACTGCGGCTTAACCGGACGTAAAATCATTGTCGATTCCTACGGTGGCATGGCAAGACATGGTGGCGGTGCTTTTTCAGGCAAGGATCCATCAAAAGTTGACCGCTCTGCAGCCTACATGGCTCGCTATGTAGCAAAAAATATAGTTGCCGCAGGCTTAGCTGAACGCTGTGAACTTCAGGTTTCTTACGCGATCGGCATTGCTGAACCTACCTCTATCAGTATTGAAACTTTCGGCACCGGAAAAATCAGTGAAGACAGACTGGTACAAATTGTCAGAGATATTTTTGATCTAAGGCCCAAAGGCTTGATTGCAATGCTGGGCTTGTTAAAGCCTATTTATCAAACAACTGCAGCCTATGGCCATTTTGGTCGTACTGAAGATTCCTTTAGCTGGGAAAAAACCGATAAGGTTGACGCATTAAAAGATGCGGCTGGTCTTTAATTAACGATTAAACAAAGGAATCATAATGAGCCAACAAGATTATAAAGTCGCCGATATCGCCTTAGCAGCCTGGGGCCGCAAGGAAATTAACATCGCTGAAACTGAAATGCCGGGCTTAATGGCTTTGCGTGTAGAGTTCGGTGCAGCCCAGCCCTTAGCCGGCGCCCGTATCGCCGGCTGTTTGCATATGACTATCCAGACTGCGGTTTTGATTGAAACGCTGACCGCCTTAGGTGCAACGGTACGCTGGTCTTCGTGCAATATTTTTTCTACGCAGGATCATGCGGCTTCTGCTATGGCGGCGGCTGGCATTCCTGTTTTTGCCTGGAAAGGCGAAACCGAAGAAGAAGCAGAATGGTGTATCGCCCAAACCATAGATGGCCTTGATGGCTGGCGCCCGAACATGATTCTGGATGATGGCGGCGATTTAACCGTGATGATGCACGAAAAATATCCCGAATTAATGGCTGATATTAAGGGTCTGTCCGAAGAAACCACCACCGGCGTATTGCGCTTGTATGAAATGGTTGCCAAAGGAACCTTAAAAGTTCCAGCTTTTAACGTGAATGATTCGGTAACAAAATCAAAATTCGACAATCTGTATGGCTGCCGCGAATCATTGGTAGACGGTATCAAGCGCGCCACCGACGTGATGATAGCCGGTAAGATTGCTGTCGTCTGCGGTTATGGCGATGTCGGCAAAGGTTGCGCGCAATCTTTACGTGGTCTAGGCGCTACCGTTTTAATTACCGAAATCGATCCGATTTGCGCACTGCAAGCGGCGATGGAAGGTTATCGCGTAGTCACCATGGAAGATGCGGCGCCTATGGCTAATATTTTTGTGACCGCGACCGGCAACTTTAATATCATCACGCATGAGCATATGGTCGCCATGAGAGACCAGGCGATAGTTTGTAATATTGGCCATTTTGACGCGGAAATCGACATTGCATCCTTGCGTCAATACAGCTGGGAAAACATCAAGCCACAAGTCGATCATGTGATTTTCCCTGATGGCAAACGTCTAATTATTCTGGCAGAAGGCCGTTTGGTAAACTTAGGTTGTGGCACAGGCCATCCTAGCTTTGTGATGTCCAATTCATTTTGCAACCAAGTTCTGGCACAAATGGAACTGTGGAGCAATGCAGCGCAGTATGAAAACAAGGTTTATATCCTGCCCAAGAAACTGGACGAAAAAGTGGCCAGATCGCATCTTAAACAATTGGGCGTGAACTTGACGGTATTAACTGAGGCACAAGCCAAATACATCAATGTTCCGGTTGAAGGCCCGTTTAAGGCTGATCATTATCGTTATTGATTAATCATCGTTCCCACGGCCTTCGTGGGAATGCCTTCGTGTCGCTAGCTGCGACACGAAGGCAGTGTGTTTACATCGGCATCAAAAACCGTGGGAACGATACAGACCAGATTCCCGTCAGTGAGACCAAAACATGCAAGCACAGAACCAACATCCCCAGTTATTTAGTTTCGAATTTTACCCGCCAAAAACCGAAGCAGGCGAAGCAAGCTTGCAAGTAGTTCATAGCAAACTGGCAAAGCTCAATCCCGACTTTTTTTCCGTTACCTTTGGCGCTGGTGGCTCTACCCGCGATAAAACCTTCACCACTGTTGTCGATATTCAGGCTAAAGGCATTTCTGCAGCACCGCATTTATCTTGTGTTGCTTCGACAAAAACCAATATTCGCGCAATTCTGAAAGATTATCAGGATCACGGCATTACCAAAATCGTGGCCTTAAGAGGTGATTTACCGTCCGGTATGATGTCGGCAGGAGAGTTTCGCTATGCCAATGAACTGGTAGCGTTCATTCGTCAGGAAACCGGTGATCATTTCCAGATTCATGTTGCCGCCTATCCGGAAGTTCATCCGCAAGCTGCCAGCGGCGTAGAAGATTTTAAAAACTTCAAGCGTAAAGTGGAGGCTGGTGCTAATGCGGTGATTACCCAGTATTTTTATAATGCTGAAGCCTATTTTCATTTCGTCGATGCCTGTGAAAAAAGCGGCATAAGCATTCCTATTGTGCCCGGCATTATGCCGATCACCCAATATGCGCAGTTATTTCGCTTTTCAGAAATGTGTGGCGCAGATATTCCTCGCTGGCTCAGAAAACGTCTGGAAAGTTTTGGTGATGACCGGGAATCGATACAGGCCTTCGGTCTGGAAGTCGTCAGTAATCTGTGCCAGCGTTTACTCGATGGCGGTGCGCCGGGCTTACATTTTTATACTATGAATCAGTCTGGGCCTACATTGGCAATTCTGGAAAATCTAAAGCGATAACTGTACGAGCTACTACTAAGTAACAAAAAATATACTCAATCGTACTAAAATGTAGACAAATATAATCTAAAACATGAAGAGCGATAATAAATTTGACAAACCAACGATTTCATGTAAATTGCGACTGTGGGTAATGTTTACCTACAAGAGAAAGT